>DASWKR010000071.1 GCA_036396535.1 Acidimicrobiia bacterium
CTTTGTCGCGTCCAGGTGAGAAGGGACGCCGTCAGGAGACGGACGACGAGATCCCAGCGGCCCTCGCCGGCTGACCACTCCACCGCCAGCCAGAGGTTGTCGGCGTCGGCATCGAACTCGGACTCGATTCGCCAGCCCGCCAGGGGGTCCTCCGGCGACGACTCCACCCTGGTGACGAACCAGTCCCGGTGCCCGTTTCGCACGTCGGACGCCTCACCGGCCGCGAGGAGCTTGTCCTGCGCGTACATGCGCAGGGTCTCGAGGAGCCGATAACGCGAGACGACATCCTGGACGTCGACCGTGACCAGGGACTTCGAGACCAAGCCGCCCAGAACATCCACGGTCGGACGGGTCAGGCCCTGCGAGCAGACGCCCTCGACGGCCGAGAGGGTGAACCCACCCGCGAACACCGCCAGACGTCGGAACAGGATCTGCTCCTCGTCGTCGAGAAGGTCGTGACTCCAATCGACCACCGCCTGGAGCGTCTGCTGACGCTGGGCCCGCCGACGCCCTCCGCCGGTGAGGAGCCGGAAACGGTCATCGAGGCGTCCTGCGATGTCTGCCGGGCTCAGGTGCTGGACCCGCGCCGCCGCCAGCTCGATAGCCAGCGGCATCCCGTCGAGCCGAAGACAGATCTCCTCGACCGCCGACCGGTGACCGCCTTCGAGGTCGAAACCCGGCTGCACGGCCACCGCGCGATCCGCGAACAGCACCACAGCATCCCCGGCGGGATCGAGCGATGTAACGGTCAAGGTCACCTCGCCCTCCACCCCGAGCGCCTCGCGACTTGTAGCGAGCACGCGCACCCCAGGCGCACCGGCCAGGATCCGGTCGACGAGATCGGCAACGGCCTCGATGACGTGCTCGCAGTTGTCGAGCACCAAGAGCGCCTCCCGGCCGGAGAGGAACCCCACGACGACTACGTCGAGCGATTCACTCTGGTGCCCGCTCGGGAGGCCGACGACGTCACCGACCGCCCGGGCGACCTGCTCGGACTCCCCGATCGGTGAGAGGTCGACGAAGTAAACGCCATCTCCGTGATCGCCGCGCCGCTGGCGTGCAGCTTCCACCGCCAGGCGCGTCTTGCCGCTCCCGCCCACACCGGTGAGGGTGACCACCGCGCTGTCCTCCAAGCGGCGCTGCACTTCCTCGATCTCGGACGTCCGCCCAACGAACGAGGTCCGGCTCCGAGGCAGGTTGTCGGACGCTTTCGCCGTGCGAAGCGGGGGGAACTCGGTCTCCAACCCCTCGACCGCCACCTGGAAGATCCGCTGGCGCCGATCGAGGTCCCTGAGACCATGCTCCCCGAGGTCGAGCAGCGACACGCCCTCAGCGATGTGCTCCCGGACCAGCTCCTCCGTGGAGCGTGAGGCGAGAACCTGTCCTCCGTGCCCGGCATCCATCAACCGTGCCGCCAACGTCGGCGTGGGACCGAAATAGTCGCCGTCACGCTCCTCCGCCTCACCGGTGTGGATCGCCATGCGGGCCCTGATCGGCTCGCCCACCCACGACTCGACGTCCAGCCCCCGCTGGGCTTCGACGGCCGCGGCGAGGGCATCCGCTGCCTTCCCGAAGGCGGCCATCGCTCCGTCACCGGTGTGCTTGACGAGATACCCCTCATGGCGCCGGATCGCGTCGGCGACGATCGCGTCATGACGCTCGAGCGCGGAAGCCATCGACGGCTCGTCCTTCCAATGGCGCGTGCTGCCCTCGATGTCGGTGAACAAGAAGGCGACCGTGCCGCTGGGAGGTTCCACCATGGTTTCAGACCGCACTTTTCAAGAGGCCGACCGGGTGGCCCGCCACTTTCACTCGGTTCGCGGTCGGGTGCCGATCCGAACACCCGAGGCGATCACTCCAACGAGACCGGCCACCAGAGCAAGGATCACAAGCAGCTCAGCCGCGCCGATGTTGAACATGGTCGACATCCTCCCATAGGAGCGACGGCGCCGCCCCCGTGACAGATGTGCAGCAAATCCAGTCAGACCATCCGGGCCGGCAGCGCGTCGAAGACGGCGCGGTCGTGACCGGGGATGACGTCGGTGCCGGCAGCCCGCATGGCACGGAGACGGTCGAGGCTGGCGGCGTGCGCCGCAAGGTCGTGACCGAACGGAGGCAGCAGCCCACCGTCGAGCGTGGCGGTGAAGTAGGCGCAGTCGGCGGCGAGCACGACCTCGACGTGGGCGAGGCGGACACGCAGCGACTGGTGGCCCGGCGTGTGCCCTGGCGTCGCGATGCAGGTGACGAGCCCGTCGCCGAACAGGTCGTGATCCCCATCGGCCAGGGTCACGTCGTGACCGAGGCGGTACTCGGCGGCCCGGAAGCCGCTTGCGGCCGCCAGGTTGTCGTCGGCGCCTGCGGTCCACTCGTCCCGCTGAACCACCACGCGGGCGTCCGGGAGCAGTCCGAGGCCGCCGGTGTGGTCGAAGTGCAGGTGCGAGAGCACCACGACGTCGATGTCGGTGGCGCTCACACCGGCGGCCTCCAGCCGCCGGTCCACTAGCTGATCGGCGGTGAGCCCCACGTCGAAGACGAGCCCGACGGTGTCGGTGAACTCACCGGGACCGGTGAGATCAGGATGCATGCCGGTGTCGAACAGGACCGTGACGCGCCGGTGGTGCACCAGCCAGGCGGGGACCGGCAGCTCTACCGGCTCGTCGATGGCCTCCTGTTCGAACCTGCTGCGCGGAGCGATGAGAGAGCCGCAGTCGAGTGGCGAGATAGTGACGGTCACGCCCCAATGATGGCCGGGATCACGCCGCAGGGTCGGCCCGGCGTTCGGGGCCGTTCGACGATCGCACCGATGGGTCGCATTCTGGCTGGCCCGGAAAGCCCGGTAGCGGACGTCGACGACATGCCGGTCGGGCGTCGCTTCGACATCGAGGACGAGGCCTGTACAGCCGTCGTCTGACAACGCGATGACCCAGCCAGCCAGCGGGGGCAAACATCGGGCTGGGGCTGATGTTCCCCCTGGGTGCTTCGTGGTCCCAGCGATGTTGCCCTCAGTGGGTGGCGCTTGCGGCAGCTCCACCGTGCCCGACCGAATCAGGTCAAGGACGAACGAGGAACCTCAGCTCACCTAGCAGCGCCAGATGCAGGCCGGTCGAGGGGACCCTCGATGCCGGCTATCGACGCGCCTCGACGTTAGGTGGCACTGCCACGATACGTGCCGGTGCAGGCGAAGGGATCGGGGTGTTACCCAACTCCGTCACCACCGAAGGGGTCAGGCCTCGATGAAGGCCACGTTCTCCAGGCGACAGGCTCGGAGGTAGCCCTCGTCGGACTCCAGCTCGACGTGGTCGTCGGCGCCTCCGATGACTCGGCCCATCCACTGCTGACCGGAGGTTGTCACCAACCGGATGGACCCATCGGGCGGCCTCGACACCAGGTCCCGGAGGAAGCCCTTCAGAGACAGGCCACTGGGGCCGTCGGTGCGCACCGGAGGCGCCTTCTCAGGGATCACGCTGACGCCGGCTATAGCCGCGAGGTTGACGTGCCGGACGGCGGTGCCGACCTGGACCTGAACGAGCGACTCGCTTGTCGACAGGGGATGCCCCTTCACAGTCACGTCGCCGACCTCGAGGACGACGAGGTCGCCGTCGAGCATCGCAGCACCGATCACCTCGCCGAGCGTCCGTGTGTTCCGCTCCACCTGAGCTGCTGCCTCTTCTGCCTCGCGCAGGATCTCGCGCTCGTCGAGGCGACGGCGGAAGTCATCATCGGGATCAACCTGGTCAGCGCTCATCAGTCCGCTCCTGTCACCCTTGATCGTGCCACCGACGCACCACGGAGTGAGGGAGTCAGGCCTGCGACGAGCGCTCGTCATCCACGCCGATGACAAGAATCCGGGCCCTCGCGAGGCGAACGCGAGAATTCCGCTGACTGTCAAGGTCACCAACGTGCTCGTCGGGTTGAAACCCCGCAGACCGTGGATGACAAGGACCTGCGGCCTGGAGCCGTGGAACAAAGTGGACATGACCCGAACGTCCTCTTCAGTTCGGCAGCTTCTCCACTGCCGGACGCCTGCCTCAGCTCAGCCTGGCCGCCGAGGACCCGTTCGGGGCGAGCTGCAGCTCATCCCTCCCGCATTGTCGGCGATCGGGAGCGACCTTCTGGGATGGTCGATCGCCCACGCCCGGACCGAATCCTCGGGGGGATGTCCCGGCTCGATATGGGCGGAGTTCTGGGATACCAGTTGCTGGTGCAGTCGAGTGAGCAGCCGCTGATCGGCCGTGCCGGCGGATATCTCGCAGCAGAACGTTGGCCGTCTCGGACCGGCGCGTGCCTGGGACGGACGGTCAGCCGACGATGGCTGACACGTTGCGGGGTGCGTAGTGCTCGAGGAGCACGACCATGCTGTTCGTGCTCACCGAGGCTGGTCCCAGATCCTCGAGCAGGGTGGCGGCGCTGCACCGGTCACCTGCGATCGCGGCCCGTGTGCCCTCCGCCAATCGGATGTCGTTCGCCGAGAGCGGGTGTCTTGGACTCGCTGATGCCGCAATCCGAGCCGTTTCGAGGTGCTGGTCCGCGGCGGCATCGTCGCCCGCCGCGTGGGCGGCGACGGAGGCGAGGATCGCCGGAAGGTGGCCGAACAACGCGGGGCCTTTGCCCATGCGCGATTCGGCGAGATCTCGCGCGCGTGCGTTGTCCCCGGCGAGGTGGTGGGCGAGGGCCAGGTCCTCGGCGAGCGAGAAGGTTGCGTCGTCGTCGACCGACTCGGTCAGTGCGGCTTCCAGGAGTTCGCGAGCAGCGTCGTGGTCGCCGCGGAAGAGGAGCGCTCGTGCCTTCTGGCACTGGGCCATCGTGCGGATCCGGTCGGTGTCGGCGGTGACGTGGTGGAGGGCGAGGTCTGCGTAGCGCTCCATCGAGTGTCTCTCCGCAGGCAGTCGTGAACAGATGCTGGCGAGCGTGGCGTACCCGACGGCGGTGACCGGGTGTCCGGCAGGGAAGTTCTCGATCAATGCCGCCAGCCGTCGGAAGTGGCTCGTGACGTGGGCGAGGTCCCCGTCGAAGCGGTGCATGTACACGAGCGACGCGGCCGCGGTCGCGATCCGTCGACCCGGGGGGTACGACGACTCGATGTCGATCGCGACGTGGAACCATTGATCGAGCTCGTCGAAGTGGGCGCCGATCATGAGCAGGCCACTCATCGACGCCACGAGGTCGGCGACCATCTGGAGGTGCATCCGCTCGGCGGACCACTCGACGGCGAGCAGCAGATCGCCGTGCGCACCTTCCAGTTCCTCGGCGGTCTGAGGGCTCAACAACCGCTGGTCCCAGGGGACTCGATCGAGCTGGGCGAGGCACCAGTCGGCGTGTGCGTCCCGTGCTGCGACCTCGTCGTTGCTTCCAGCCAGGCGTTCACGGGCGAAGAGATGGATGCTCTCGAGGAACCGGTACCTGGTGGCGGCGCCGGTGTGCTCGGCGGCCAGGAGGGACTTGTCGACGAGGCCACCCGTGGCGGTGACGACGTCCAGGTCGGAGCCGCAGCACGCTTCCGCTGCAGTGATGTCGAACCAACCACTGAACACCGCCAGGACCCGGAACACCGCGCGCTCCTCGTCGGAGAGCAGGCCGTAGCTCCAGTCGATCGTGGCGCGAAGGGTGCGGTGCCGCTCGGGGCGTCCCTCGCCCGACGCCACCAGGAGCTCGAAGCGCCGGTCCAGACGGGCGAGCAGCTCCGGCGCGGAGAGGTGTGACATCCGGGCCGCGGCGAGCTCGATCGCGAGAGGGAGGCCGTCGAGACGACGGCAGATCTCCAGTGTCGCGGCCCGCTCGGAGCTGTCCGGCGTGAAGTCCGGTCGCGCTGCGGTTGCTCGTTCGGCGAAGAGCACCGCGGCATCGGCGGTCACGTCGCGGTCGTCGACGGGAACGCGAAGCGGACCGAGGTGCATGACCCGCTCGCCGGCGAGACCGAGTGGGGCCCGGCTGGTGGCGAGGACCTGCACGCCGGGACATCGAGCGAGGACGGATGCGACGACCGGTGCGGCTGCGTCGAGCACGCCTTCGCAGTTGTCGGCCACGAGGAGGATCTCGCGATCGTCGATGTGAGCGAAGACGGTCTCCAGGGGGTCTGCCGGGGCGAGCGCGTCGCCGCTCGCTCCCAAGCCGTCGATGATGGCCGTGACCACTGAGACCGAGGTCCGGGCCGTGGACAGGTCGCAGAACGCGACGGTCTCTGGTTCGAACTCTGCCGCGATCGCCTGCGCGAGGCGCGTCTTGCCTGCACCCCCGAGCCCCGTCAGGGTGACGAGGCGGTGGTCGTCCAGCGACGAGCGCAGCTCCGATCGCTCCCGGTCCCGACCGACCAGACGGGCGGTGGGGAGCCATCGGTGCCGGGCCGAAGTGTGTGCCGGCTCGGCGCGCTCTTCTGGCACGAGGTCGATCCGTTGATGGAGGAGATCCTGTTCCAGCTCCCTGAGACGGGGTCCGGGCTCGACTCCGAGCTCCTGGATGAGCTGGGTCCTGGCCCGCTGGAACGAGCGCAGTGCGTCGGCCTGGCGACCGCTGCGGTAGTGCGCCAGGATCAGCATTCGCCAGAGCTCCTCTCGGAACGGATGGACCTCGAGTAGCTGTTCGAGCTCGCCGACGAGTTCGGCGTGGTGACCGAGGTCCAGGGCGGCTGCGCACCGTCCCTCGGCGGCGCGGAGTCGCAGCTCCGCCAGCCGTGACGATTCCGTGTCCAGCGTCGTGGTCGACGCGCAGCCACTGAACGGGTCCCCCCGCCACGTCGCCAGGGCCTGTTCGTAGAGCTGCAACGCACGGCTCGGGTCTTCGCGCGCTGCCGTGCCGCCGTCGTCGACGAGCTGTTCGAAGCGCCGGGCATCACTCCCTGCGCCACTGAGCTGGTACCCGCCGGAGACCGTCGACAGCAGCTCCTCCGGGATCGACTGACGGAGACGCCAGATGTAGGTCTGGAGCGTCTTGCGCGCCGACGACGGCGGGTCCTCGCCCCACAGCCCTGCGATGAGCCGTTCGTGCGTCATCGGTCCGTCGGCGAGGGCGAGCAGGGCGAGCACGGAGCGTTCCTTGGGGCCGCCGACTTCTACGTCGGTGTCATTCAAGGTGGCCCGGAACTGGCCCAGTAGCCGGATCTGGAAGTGCGCCGCTACCTCCAGCGCCTCTGCGGCGACGACGAAGACACGCTCTGGCCGGTCGAGATCACGGAGCGAGATCTCGCCGATGTCGTGCAGATGGTTGTTCTCCGGGAGCGCTTCGGCGACGAGCGCCGCCGTCGCCTGGCTGAGGACCACGTCGCCGCCACTGGAAACGCTTCGCAGGCGAGCGGCGCGGTTCACCACCGGTCCGAAGTAGTCACCGTCTCGCTCGACGGCCTCGCCGGTGTGCACGGCCATCCGGGTGGCGGGTCGCACTGGCACGGGCCACGCCCCGGACCGGAGTTCGTGCTG
>DASWKR010000072.1 GCA_036396535.1 Acidimicrobiia bacterium
CTTGTCGAGCACGACGACGGAAGCGCCCGGGCTCTGCGCCGTGATCGCCGTCGCAGTCGCCAGCCCGATGATCCCCGCCCCGACAACCGCCACGTCGTAGTTCTCCGACAAGCACCCCTCCCGCCGAGCAGGCTAGGCCTCCATTAGCCACCCCCTCCGCTCGGCCTGCGACGCAATCTCCCAGCGTGAGCCCGCCCACCTACGCAAATCCCCCGCCGAGAGCCCACCCGCCATACGCATCCCCCGCCGTGGGCCCCCCCACCTACGCAATTCCCCGGCGAGAGCCGGGGGATCGACGAGCGTCCCGCCAGGGACCGAGTCGAGGGGGCCAACCGTCACCACAACCCGGCAGCCGCCACCCCCTCGGCTCGGCCTGCGGCGCTTTGTTCACCCTGCTCGACCTGATCAGTGCCACACCGAGCAGGGAAAGGTCAAGCAGGGTGAATCCGCTCCCCCGCAAAGCGGGAGACAACGTAAGAAAGCGTCCCGCCAGGGACCGAGTCGAGGGGGCCCAACAGTCAGCAGACCCCCGGCCGGGACCTTCTCCTCTTGTCGGGCTTGCGTGGCGTCCGTGACCATCACGTCACGAACACGGGGAGGTGCAACCATCCATGAAGAGGATCGTCATCATGGGAGCCGGGGGCCGCGACTTCCACGACTTCAACGTCGTGTTCCGCGACGACCCGGACGTGCGCGTCGTCGCTTTCACGGCTGCCCAGATCCCGGGGATCGGCGGGCGCACCTATCCATCGGCGCTCTCCGGACCACTGTATCCCGAGGGCATCGCGATCGTCGATGAGGTCGAGCTGCCCGATCTCATCGAACGCGAACGGGTCGACGAGGTGATCTTCGCCTACTCCGACCTGTCACACCTCGACGTCATGCACAAGGCGTCGATGGTCATGGCTCATGGTGCCGACTTCGTACTCCTGGGTCCGACGCACACCATGCTCCCTGCCACGAAGCCCCTCGTCGCGGTGTGTGCCGTCCGGACCGGCTGCGGCAAGAGCCAGACCAGTCGGCTCATCGGCCGAATCCTCACGGACGCCGGGCTGCGGGTGTCTCTCATTCGCCACCCGATGCCCTACGGGAATCTCGAGCGTATGCGCTTGCAGCGTTTCGAGACCATCGACGACATCGACGCATCGCATCCGACGATCGAGGAGAGGGAGGAGTACGAGGCGCCGGTTAGCGCCGGCCTCCTCATGTGGGCGGGCGTCGACTACCGCGAGATACTCCATGCCGCCGAGGCCGAGTCGGACGTGGTGATCTGGGACGGAGGCAACAACGACTTCCCGTTCTACCGGCCCGACATGTTCATCACCGTGCTCGACCCGCTGCGCCCCGGTCACGAGACCGAGTACCACCCGGGAGAGGTCAACCTGCGATTGGCCGACGTCGTCGTCATCAACAAGATCGACACCGCCGATCCGGCCGACGTCGAGACCACGATCAGGAACGTCGCCGCCTTCAACCCGCAAGCCGACGTCATCAGGACAGC
Source organism: Acidimicrobiia bacterium (assembly GCA_036396535.1). Lineage (NCBI taxonomy): Bacteria > Bacillati > Actinomycetota > Acidimicrobiia > Acidimicrobiia bacterium. Next base: position 1,502 of record DASWKR010000072.1, read on the forward strand.
GTCCCCGGTCCATCTCGAGCCCGGACCCGTCATCGCGGGCAGATCCGTTCTGATCGTCGAGGACGGCCCGACGCTCACCCATGGAGGGATGCCCTTCGGCGCAGGAACCGTCGCGGCTCGGGCAGCCGGGGTAGCCGCCATCGTCGATCCGCGGCCCTACGCGGTCGGCTCTCTTGCCGAGACTTTCGAGACATACCCGAACCTCGGCCCCGTCCTACCCGCAATGGGATACGGCGACCAGCAGCTCGCCGAGCTCGAGGCGACCATCCAGCGGGTGCCATGCGACGTCGTCGTCACGGGAACGCCGATCGAGCTCGGCCGCATCATCGACGCAGGGCATCCGTTGAGGCACGCGGCATACGAGTCCGTCGAGGTCGGCAGCCCGAACTTCTCCGACGTCCTGCGGCCGATCATCGAGAAGGCCCGAGTGATGGGCGGCGCCCCTGCGGCAAGCGCCTGAGGGCGCCGGCGAGGGGTGTTCCGTAGACCGGGCCGAGTCTCCCCATCGGGCAGAGTCAGGAGAAGTGACCTTCTGCCCTTCAGGCGGCGCCCGGCGGCGCGGACGATCCGGACATGAGGCACATCGCGCCAGTGCTCGACCGAGGACGGCAGCATGACGAACATCCGCGAATACCCGGTGATGCTGGGATGATCGAGAGCCGCCACAATCGCTTCCGGTCTGCCGGGCGTCGACGTGAGACCCCGGCACGGTGCGGGTAGACCCGAGACGGGATGTCGGTCGAACTCGCCCACGCTGCCCTGACGATCTCACCCGGTGAAGTCGCCGGCCTCACCTCGACCGAGGTATACGCCGCTTTCGGAACTTCCGCCGCAGGCCTTTCATCGGTGGACGCAGGTGTGAGGCTGGCCGAGTCGGGGCCCAACACGATCAGCGTCGCGGTGTCGTCACGGCTGCTTCCCCGGCTGGCAGCGAACTTCGTCCACGTCATGGCGATCTTGTTGTGGGTCGGAGGCGCCGTGGCCTTCGCAGCCGGGTTACCGGAGCTCGGCGTCGCCATCTGGGTCGTGAACGTCGTGAACGGAGTCTTCAGCTTCTGGCAGGAGCACAAAGCCGAGCGTGCAACCGAGGCGCTCATGCGCCTCCTGCCGATCACAGCAACGGTCATGCGGGACGGCTCCCCTGAGAAGGTCGACGCGGCGACGCTCGTCCCCGGTGACGTGGTGCTCATCGAAGAAGGCGACAGGATCCCGGCGGACGGCCGCCTGGTGGAGCATGTCTCCCTGAGGGTCGATCAATCGATGCTCACGGGTGAGTCGCGTCCCATCCGCAAGGCGTCCGAGCCCGTCGACGCCACGGCGATGACCCGCCTCGAGATACCGAACGTCGTGCACACGGGCACGACGGTGGCCGCCGGCCGAGGCAGGCTCGTGGTCACGGCCACAGGTCCGGCAACCGAGTTCGGGAGGATCGCCACCCTGACCCAGTCGATGACGAGCATGCCAAGCCCTCTCCAGCGCGAGCTGAGGCATGTGAGTGTCACGGTCAGCGTGATCGCCGTCACCGTCGGTGCCGCCTTCTACGTCCTGGCTCTGGCGCTCGGCGGGCTCTCGGCGACGAGGGGGTTCGTGTTCGCCCTCGGGATGATCGTGGCGTTCGTACCCGAGGGCCTCCTCCCCACCGTCACGCTGTCCCTTGCCATGGGAACGCAACGCATGGCCGCCAGGAATGCGCTCGTGAAGCGGCTCTCGTCCGTTGAGACCCTCGGCTGCACCACCGTCATCTGCACGGACAAGACGGGCACGCTCACGCAGAACGAGATGACCGTGCGCCTGGCGATGGTCGGGGCGAGGACATACGAGTTCGGTGGCGTTGGCTACGCGCCGCTCGGAGCGGTGACCCCTCCAGCCGACGACCGGCTCGGGCTGCTTCTGTCCACAGCGGCCCTGGCGTCGAATGCACGGCTCACGGAAGACGGCGACGGAGCCGTGCCGCGATGGAGGGTGGTCGGCGACGCGACTGAGGGCGCCGTACTCGTTGCGGCCGTCAAGGGAGGCGTCGATCTCGTCGCCCTCTCGGCTGGTTGCCCGCGCGTGCTCGAGGTTCCGTTCGACTCGGGCCGCAAGCGAATGAGCACGATCAATCGCATTGGCGAGGAACTGGCCGTGTCGACGAAGGGAGCCCCGGCGGAGCTGCTGGAGCGTTGCACGACGTGGCAGGGGCCCGATGGAAGCCAGCCGCTCGGCGACGCCGATCGAGGAGTGGTGAATCTCCGGCTCGACGCGGCCGCAGGCGACGGCCTGCGGGTGCTCGGGGTTGCTAGACGCGTCTTGGCAGCGATGCCCATGCCGGGCGAGGACGTCGAGGTCGACCTCGAGTTCCTCGGCCTCCTGGCGATGCACGATCCACCCCGGCCCGAGGTGGCGGACGCCATCTCGAAGTGCCGATCCGCCGGAATTCGGATCATCATGATCACGGGCGACTACGGAGTGACTGCCGAGGCGATCGGCCGCCGGGTGGGGATGACCGGCGCTACCCCGACCCGCGTCGTGAACGGCGAAGAGCTCGACCGGATGACAGATCAAGAGCTGGCGGCGATCCTCGAGGACGAGGTGATCTTCGCTAGGGCTGCGCCGACTCACAAGCTCCGCATCGTCGCCGCGCTCCAGTCTCTCTCCGGGGTGGTCGCCGTGACCGGCGATGGCGTCAACGACGCCCCCGCCCTCAAGAAGGCGGACATCGGGGTGGCGATGGGTGTCACCGGCACGGATGTCGCCAAGGAAGCCGCCGACATCATCCTGCTCGACGACAACTTCGCCTCGATCGTCGCGGCCATCGAGGAGGGCCGGGCCGTCTACGACAACATCAAGAAGTTCACGACATACATCCTCACGTCGAACACGCCGGAGGCCGTGCCATTCGTGGTGTTCGCCTTCTCGGGAGGGCGAGTCCCGATCGCTCTCGATGTCATGCACATCCTGGCGATCGACCTGGGCACAGACCTGGCGCCTGCCCTGGCTCTCGGAGCGGAGCGACCGGAACCCGGTGTCATGGACCGTCCGCCAAGGGCGCTCGACAGCCATCTCATCGACCGCAAGCTCCTGACGCGTGCCTACCTGTGGTTGGGTCCGCTGCAGGCGGCTTTCGTGATGGCCGCCTTCTTCGGCGCGTTCTGGCTGGCCGGGCTGAGAGGATTCGGGGACCTGCCATCCTCGGGACCGGTGTACAACTCTGCGACGGCCATGGCGCTCGGGGCAGTCGTTTCGACCCAGATCGGCAACCTGTTCGCGCAACGGTCGCACCAGGTGCCCCTGCGGCGCATGGGATTCGGGGGCAACCGGCTGATCTGGTGGGGCATCGCTTCCGAGTTGGTCGTGATCGCCCTCGTCGTCTACTTGCCGGGCCTTCGAGATGCCATCGGCACCGCCCCGTTCCCGCCGATCGGGTGGTTGTGGCTACTCGCCGGAATCCCCCTGTTGCCCATCGCAGACGAGGTCCGCAAGGTCGTCGGCGCCCGCCGAAGGAGGAAGTGATGCATGTGATCGTGCTCGGCTGTGGCCGGGTCGGGTCAGGCCTCGCCTACCGATTGGAGACGGACGGTCACGTCGTGACAGTCGTCGATCGCGATACGAGGGCCTTCGATCGGCTCGGCCCCGGCACACGAGCCAGGCGCATCGTCGGCGAGGCATTGGATCGTGACGTCCTCGAAGCAGCAGGCATCGGGCAGGCCGATGCCGTCGCTGCGGTGACCGGCCGCGACGAGGTCAACGCCGTCGTGGCCCGCATCGCCTCGCAGCGCCTTCACGTCCCTCGCGTCGTCGCCAGGATGTACGACCCACGCCAGGCCGATCTCTACCAGAGGCTCGGCGTCCTGACGATCTCACCTGTCCAGTGGGGGATCTCGAGGCTCGGTCACCTGATCAGCGTCCGCGACATCTCTCCGGTCGCCGTCCTCGGCGGTGGCCAGGTGGAGCTGGTCGAGGCGAGAGTGCCACCCACGATGTCGGGTAGGCGATCGGCTGAGCTCGAGATCCCGGGCGAGGCGAGGCTGGTGACCGTGACTCGCGGCGGGCGCACGTTTCTCGAGGACGGGACCACACCGATCGAGGCGGGCGACGTCGTCTCGATCGCGGTCACCAGCGATGCGGTCGTGCGCCTCCAGCAACTCTTGTCCGTTTCATGAATCGAGGCAGGTGATGTCATCCGTGATCGTCGTCGGTGGTGGCAAGGTCGGCGCGCATCTGGCTTCCTTGCTCATCGAAGGGCTTCACGACGTCCGTGTCGTCGAGGCTCGGCAGGAACGGGTCGCGGAGCTCCGTACCAGGTTCGGGGAGGGTGCTGCGGTCGAAGGGTCGGGCACGGAGGCCGCCGTGCTCGAGCGGGCCGGAGTACGCGGCTGTGATGTCGTCGCCGCCGTGACGGGTGCCGACGAGACGAACCTCGTGGTCGCGGCGCTTGCTCGCTTCGAGTTCGGTGTTCCACGAGTGATCGCCAGGGTCGTCGACCCCGGCAATGCGTGGCTGTTCGGCGCCGACATGGGCGTCGACGTAGCTCTCAACCAGGCCGATCTGCTGGCGCATCTCGTCGCAGAGGAGATGTCGCTCGGCGAGATGACGATTCTGCTGAAGCTGCGCCGAGGTCAGTACTCCCTCGTCGAGGAGAAGGTGGCGATGGACTCGCCTGCAGCGAGACGCACGGTGGACGATGTCGCATGGCCCGCCCGATGTCAGATCCTCGCCCTCATCAGGGGAGGGAACCTCATACCGGTCGAGGGCGCCGTCATCCTCGAAGCGGGTGACGAGGTACTCGCCATCGCGCACTCGGATGCCGCCCAGCGGCTGGCCGCACTGCTCGGGCCCCATCGCGACGAGGGGGGGTGACGCCCACGGCCTCCAGCGAGCCGCTCGCCGCCATCTCAAGTCGGGGCGCCGCCATCTTCGAGCAACGATCTGAGCCGCGCCAGGTCCTTGTCGTTCGCCCGTCGCATCGCAGCGCGTACGACGGGTGCGGCGAACCTGGAGAATCCGGAAGGAGTTCCGCGATTGCGCAGAGTCATCCGTGTGCCGTCGACACCGGCTTGCTCCCACGTGTACGTGGTTTCCATCGGGAACGGACCCTGCGCGGTTCTCATCACGAGGCGCACGCCCGGCTCGTGCTCGACGACCTCGTAGGTGTATGCGAGGGTGCGCCCGAGAAAGGTGGCGACGAAGGCGAGTCGCGACCCAACCTGAATCGGCGGCTCCGTCTCCCACTCGACGGATTCGATGTTGGCGTACCAATCCGGGGCGTTCGCCGGATCACCCACGTAGCTCGCCACGACGTCGACCGGCTGCCGGATCATGGTCTCGGTCACGACATCCACGTCCACGTCGGTTCCTCCTCGGCTGACCGGGCAACCCCGAAGCCTAAAGGGCCCGCACCGAGGGATGCAGCCGGGTTGGGACCAAAGGCCATGAGAGCCGGCGAGGTTTGAAGGACGGCACCGTAGGGAACGCACCAAAATGGAGGTGGAGCAGTTGGACATCATCACATCCTCGACGATGAAGTCGCTCACGAGGACCCGGGAAGGTCCGTGCGTGTCGATGTACATGCCGACCCACCGGTTCGGTCGCGAGACCCGTCAGGGGCGGGTGCGACTGGGCCACCTGATCGCCGGGGCCCGCGAGGCGCTCGTGGGATCGGGTATGCGGGGCCGCACAGCCGACGCGCTGCTGGGAGAGGTGACGGCCCTTGCGGGCAACGACGACTTCTGGCAGCACCAAGAGGACGGGCTTGCGATCTTCGTCGCGTCGGACGGCACACGGACGTACCGGCTCCCCGTGGCGTTCGACGAACTGGTCGTCGTGGCCGACAGCTTCCACGTCAAACCGCTGTGGCCCCTTCTCTCGGACGGGGAGCTCTTCTACGTACTCGCACTCAGCCGCAACGAGATCCGGCTGTTGTGGGCGAACCGGTTCCAGATCGGCGAGGTCGACCTCCCGGAGGACGTGCCGGCGAGCCTTGCCCAGGCACTCTGGTACGACGACCCGGAGCGGCAGCTCCAGCTGCACGGCTCGGGGCGCGTCGGACGCGACAGGGTCGTTGCGACGTTCCACGGTCACGGTACGCCTGACGAGAACGACGAAGCCAGGCTCGAGCTCTTCCTGCGGGCGGTCGACGGCGGGATTCGCCATCTGCTCGACCCCGACTCGCCGCTCGTGCTCGGCGGCGTGGTCGAGATGATCGCCATGTTCCGCAGAGTGACGGGGCATCAGCGAGTCGTGGAAGGTGCGGTTTCCGGCAACCTCGACCTCGCCAAGCCGGACGCGCTCCATCCCAGGGCGGTGGCGGCGGTCGAACCACTGCTTCAGAGACCGTTTGTCGAGGACGCCGCAGCCTTCGCCTCGGCAGGCGAGAGGGCGATCTCGGCGCTCCTCGATGGTGTCTCGGCGGCACGCAACGGGCGTCTGTCGTCCGTGATCATCCCACTCGGAATCCACGCTTGGGGTCGCGTAGACCCAGAGGGTCGCGTAGACCCAGAGGGTCACGTCGACCCAGAGGGTCACGTCGACCCGGAGGAGCCCGCCGTCGCAGTCCACGAGCAGTGGGAGCCGGGTGACATCGACCTCCTCGACATGATCGGGACCTCGACATGGGCGACCGGAGGCAGGGTGCACGCCGTCGAGCCCGAAGCGATCCCTGGACCTGGTCCGATCGCCGCTGTGCTGCGCTACTGAGCCGGACGAGGAGTCGGCGCCTCCCGAGCGCCCGCAAGAAGAACTCGGGCAACAGAACGGCCATTCGGCCCTGTCTCGGCAGGCGCCGATCCCTGATGCTGATGTCAGCGACCCGACAGGCTTCGGGCTCCTGTCGCGCTTGGGATTCGGCTCGAGCGGGGAGGTGATCACATGGAGCTCAAGGTATTGGCGCCATTCTTCGACATCGACAAGGAGTGGAGGCTGTTCGACTTCCCAAGCTTCCTCCACAAGGCCGACATGGCGTTCCGCCCGTCGATCGACGTTTTGAGAAGCAACGGCGACCTGATCGTCACTGCCGAGGTGCCCGGCATCGAGCCGGAGAACCTCGAGGTCACGCTCGAAGGTGACATCCTCGCCATCAAGGGCGAGAAGTCCGCCGAGAAGGAGATCTCGGACGACGACAGGTATCTCCACGAACGGAGCTACGGAAAGTTCCTCCGCCGCATTCCGATGCCGGAAGGAGTGAGCGCAGACAAGATGTTTGCGAACTACGACAAAGGCGTACTCACGGTGCGCATCACCATGCCCGAGGAATTGCCGAAGGACACGCGGTCCATTCCGGTCGAGGTCACGATCGCCTGACGGCGATCACATGCGGGCGAGGGGAGGTCGAGACGAACGTTTCGACCTCCCCCGACCCCGCAGCGCTATCCCGAGGCGGCGTGTAGAGGCGAGGTAGATTCCCCGTGGCGGACGGGAGCCACCGATGCGGATCGAGACGCCCCAGCAGCTGAGAGACCACATCGAGCTGGCGATCAGCGTCGAGTTGTCGACGATCCCGCCGTACCTCTTCGCGATCTACTCACTCGAGGACCAGGCCTCGGAGGCTGCGCTGCTCCTCAAGAGCATCGTCGTCGAGGAGATGCTCCACACGTCCCTCGCAACGAACGTCCTGCTGGCGATCGGCGGGAGCCCTCGTTTCACGGACCCCGACATGTTCCCGACGTACCCCGGCCTGCTCCCCCACCACGATCCGCCGCTCCCGCTCAGCCTGGAGCCGTGCTCGCGACGCCTCATCGAGGACGTGTTCATGCGGGTCGAACAGCCTGAGCTCCACGAACCGACCCGCGGGGAAGGGTTCGCGACCCTCGGCCAGTTCTATCACTCCCTCGAGATGGGGATCAGGGACGTGGCGATATCTCACGACCTCTTCGCCGATCCGCAGCGGGCCAGGCAGCTCGCCGATCCGGCGTTCTACGCGCCGGTCGCCTACGACGCAGAAGACAGTGGCGGCCTCGTGCTCGTGGAGGACGCTGAGACGGCCCGCCAGGCGCTCGAGGTGATCGTTCACCAGGGCGAGGGCCTCAGCACGAGTCGCTGGGCCGACCCGTCCCACCAGGAGCTCACCCACTATCACAAGTTGCTCCAGATCGTCGATGGGACCAGCCCGCTCGGTGCGGTCCTGCCGATCCGGGCCAACCCCCGCACGGCCGACTACCCGGAACCGGCGAGGACGGCGTCCCACCTCTTCAACGCCGGCTACCGGTACGTGTTCTTCCTCCTCGAAGAGCTGTTCAGCCCGTGCGACGACAAGAGCGACGCGGTGCGCCGTCTCTATCGAGTCATGGGGGACGTGCTTGGAAGGCTCGCTCGGTACCTCGTCGCCCAGCCGCTCGACGACGGGACGGTGGCAGCTCCGACGTTCGAGCTGTTCGCACTCAACTCCGGCTCGCCCGAAGGGGAGCTCCTCACCCTGGCTGCCGAGCTACGAGCTCGCGACGGTGGATCCGCCCACGTGTTCGACTCTGTGGAGCGGCTCTTCAGGCCTCGCTAGGCGGAGCCTGCCTTCGAGAGGTCGCAGGTGTGTGGTCAGGATCCGAGCTCCTCCTGCAGCCGCACGAGTCGTTGGTCCCACCGATCTCCAACCGCCGACGCCCACTCGATCACGTCTGCCAGCGGCCCGGGATCGAACTCGTACTTGACCTCGCGTCCGACGCGACGCCGAGCGACGAGCCCCGCCGAGCCGAGCGCCGCCAGGTGCTTGGCGATTGCCTGGCGGGACACCGGCATCGACGCTGCGAGCTCAGTCGCCGTCGCAGGCCCGGTACCGGCCAGCCGATTCAGCACGTCGAGGCGGGTGGGATCCCCGAGAACGGCAAACAACTCGTGGGAGTGCATCACGCCGCGAGCGACAGGCCGCGACGTCGCAGGGACACCTCACCGGACAGCCACCGCGGCTCGAAGGTGGTCGAGCGCCATGGCAGCAACGTCTCACGCACCGTCAGCCGCATGCCGTCCTCTGCCGGCTCGAGGGTGATCTCGACCATGGTCGGGAGCCCGTCGTCGGTCCGCCAGCACCACTGGAGCTCTCGTCCTGGATCGACGTGCTCGACCACGCCCCAGACGTCCGAGTCGCCGGGGCGCCTCATGGTGATCGACCCACCGACGCGGGGGTCGATCGAGACGTCGCCGTCCATCCAACGGCTGAGCATGTCGCCGTTCGTGACGTGGTCCCAAACGACCGCTCGATCGGCGGCGAGCTCGACGGACCGCTCCACCGCCACATCCCCCTCCTCGTGATGATCGCAGTCCACACCTGCAACTTAGCAGTTGCGTCTCGTGTAGAGTCACGTGCAATCAGTCGGTTGCAGAAAGGATCCGTGATGTTGGTCCCGACAGTCGTCGAGCAGACGAGCAGAGGTGAGCGAGCGTATGACATCTACTCGAGGCTGCTCGGTCACCGAATCGTGTTCCTGGGCCGCCCGGTCGACGCCGACATCGCCAACCTGATCGTTGCCCAGCTCATCCACCTCGAGAGCGAGGACGCCGAGAAGGACGTGTCCATCTACATCAACTCTCCCGGCGGCGAGATGTCTTCGATGATGGCGATCTACGACACCATGCAGCACGTCAAGCCCGAGGTGTCGACGACGTGCATCGGGCTCGCCGCCTCCGCTGCCGCCGTTCTCCTGGCGGCGGGGGAGCCCGGCAAGCGGTTCGTGCTCCCCCACTCGAGGATCCTCATCCATCAGCCGCACCTCACGGGAGGCCTCGAGGGGCAGGCGTCCGACATCGAGATCCACGCCAGGGAGATCATCAGGCAGAAGGAGGAGATGACCGCGATCCTCTCTCGCCACACGGGACAGGGCATCGAGACGATCGCGTCGGATACGGACCGCGATCGATGGCTGACTGCGGAGCAGGCCGTCGAGTACGGGCTCGCAGACGGCATCATGGCGCCGTCCCGGGTGCCCGCCGGCCTGGCGTGACACGCGCAGGCGGCCTCGACGGCTGAGGCACGGTCTGCGAACGTGCTGCGCCGGTTACCGGCCGCCTCTCGGACCGGGAGTCCTGATCACGGCACGAACGAGATGGGATACTCGATCACGTGCCGCTGGGTTCCGTCGGGAGCCGCCTCATAGAGGATGATCGAGCCGAGACCTGGGAGAACGTCGCCCGTCACATCGAAGGCGAAGGAGCTTCGCCGCGTGGCGTCCTCCACGGCGACCGTGCCTGAAGCGACGATGTCTCCCGCCGCGTCGACGATGGTGTAGCTGACCGTCGGGACGTCGGAGAGACCACCGACCGTGACCGGCGTCTCCACGACGCTCCCCCAGTACGGCACGTCGACGAGGATCGCCGGCAGGAGGTCCTCGTAGTCGGATCGGGTCTGTGGGATGTCCACGATGAGGCCCTCGCCCGTGAGCACGTCGACGGGTGTCCCTTCGATGAGGAACACCACGCTGTCGACGCCGTCGAACTGTGTAGCAGTGAAGACGACCTGTGCCACCCGGCCGAGGACGCTCAATGAGCCGCCGCCCGTCTCGAACTCCGCCGATAGGTCGACAGCCGCGATCCCGCCCTCGATGTCGACGCCCAGAAGGCGCGTCCCTTCGGGAACCGGAGTCGAGAGTCCCATCCCGGATTCGGTATCCGTCACACCGTCGAGGAGGCTGACGAGGGCGGTGGCGACGTCGCGCGATCCTGCCCGTGCGACGGGGACGAGATAAGGCCCCGGCTCGACCGGATAGCCGGCGAAGAAGAAGTAGGCGGCGTGTTCGTCCAGTCGCACCGTCGTGGTGTCGACCGGCATCGTGGTGGTCGCTGGGGGGAGGCTCGTCGACGTTGCCGCCGTAGTCGTCGTCTCCGAGGGCCCCGTGCACGAGGTCACCACGACGAGAGCGGCCGCAAGCCAGTGACGCTTGTCGGGTCTCATGGGATCAGCTCCGTGATCGTGACGAACTCGTATCCGGCGCCCTGCAGTCCGGACACGATTCCGGGGAGGGCCTCCGAGTCGGTGGAGGCGGCCCCGACGTGGAGCAGGAATATCGCCCCCGGCTCCGCTCCGGCCAGGCATCGGTCGACGACCTCGCCGGCCGGCAGGCCCTGCCACCCGAGGGAGTCGACGGTCCACATCACCGAGTACCCGTACCCGGCGCTGCCCACATCCACGAGGACCCGCTGGTTGTATGCCCCGTACGGCGGCCTGAAGTACGGGAGCATCGTCGCCCCGGTCGCCGCCGCGACGATCGACTCCGTGCGCCGCAGCTGCATGAGTCGCTGCCGCGTCGAGAGGGTCTCCATGTGGGGATGGTCGTACGTGTGGTTCATGAGCGTGTGGCCCTCCTCCACCATCCTCCGGAGCAGGTCGGGATTCGACTCCGCCCACCGCCCCGTCATCCCGAACGTCGCCCGGATCTCGCCTGCACGGAGCAGGTCGAGGATCTGCTCGGCGTACCCGCGATCCGAGCCTGCATCGAACGTCAAGGCGACGGCGTGCCGGTCGGCGGGGCCCTGCCACACGAGTTGCGAGGCCGCAGCAGGCGGCGCAGTCGTCGAGTCGGGCGGGCTCGTGGTCGGGGCGCCGGTGGTCGAGCTGTCTGGAACGGTTGTCTGCGGAACAGTCGTGGTCGTGATGGGAGACGCCGTCGTCGTCGGGACTGTCGATGTCGTCGGGGCCGTCGATGTCGAGTCGATCGGCGCCGTCGATGTCGAGGTGGCAGGCGGAGGCGTCGCCGAGGTGGCCGGAGCGGGCGACCCAGCACACGACGCGATGAGGATGATCGAGAACCCACCGAAAACCGGACCGCGCGCCCACCTCGGCATGGCACCATTGTGGGCCTGCCCTCCGCCGCCGACCAGGGTCTATCGGCCTCCGGCTCTCTCCGTTCCGGCGTACCCTGGTCGCACCACTGCGATGCCGGGACGCAAGAACGGGCTCAGACCGGCGCCATGTCGAGCAGTCCTCCGACAAGCCCGGCGGCGGCGCCTCCCAAGACGACCCAGGCGGTGTTCACCCTGGTGCGCCACAGGACGAGAGCGGCGACGGCCGCCAGAGATCCCGTCACGAAGTCGACGACCGCGTCGCCCGACAGCTGCAGCGTCACCCCCGCCATGAGCCCGAGCGCAGCGGCGTTGACGCCGTCGAGCAGAGCGGCGGACCACTCTCGATCCCTGATCCGCCGCGCCAGCGGGGTGACGGCGCCGACGAACACGAATGACGGAAGGAAGATCCCGATGCTGGCGACCAGGGCTCCCGGCACCCCTGCGAGGACGTACCCGATGAACGTGGCCGTCGTGGAGAGTGGCCCGGGCGTGAATTGCCCGACGGCGACGGCGTCGAGGAGCTGCTGCTGAGTGAGTATCGAGTACCGATCGACCAGATCATTCTGGAGGAAGGCCAGGAGCACGTAGCCGGACCCGTACAGGAAGGCGCCGGCCTTCAGGAAGACGAAGAAGATCCGCTCCAGGGACGCCGAATCGGCGGCTGCTTGCACGGCGAGACCGCCGAGGGGAAGGACCCCGAGGAGGGGGGTACCCATCCTCCGGAGGGCGAGGATGGCGATCGCGCCGACGCCCAGGATGGCGAGCTCGCTCGCTCCGAGGACGTATGCGGCCGCCGCCGCCAGCGCCACGGCGGCGGTCATTGGTCCCCTCACCGCCGATCGCCCGAGCTTGAGGAGCGCCTGGGCGACGATCACGACGACGACGGGCTTGATCCCGTAGAGCAGCGCCTCTCCGCTCGGGGTGTCGCCGTACTCGACATACGCCCACGCCAGAACCAGCACGATCAGCGTGGCGGGGAGAATGAAGGCGCCGCCCGCCGTTACCAGCCCGCGCCATCCGGCCCGCTCCTGGCCGACGTGCATCGCCATCTCGGTCGAGTTCGGCCCTGGGATGAGGTTGGTCACTCCGATGAGGTCTAGGTAGCGCTGGTCGTCCATCCACGCCCGACGGGTGACCACCTCGTCGTGCATCATCGAGATGTGAACCGCCGGCCCTCCGAAGGCCGTCGTGCCGAGCCGGCCGAAGAGAGCGGCGAGCTCGCCGATGCGGCCCGAGCGACCTTCCTCGGGTCGCTCGGTCACGGAAGCACCTCGCCGACGAGCTCGGTGAGGATCCTCCTGGCCGCCGCCAGCTCTCGCCTCCCCGACGCCGTCGCCGTGTAGAAGCGGTGGACCTTCCCCTCGACGCTGCGCCTGTCGGAAACGAGCAGCCCCGCCTCCTCCATTCGATGGAGGGCCGGATAGAGCGTTCCCGGGCTGATCCGGTGGCCGTGACGGGACAACTCTGCCGCCAGCCAGGCGCCGTCGACCTCCCCTTCGGATGCGTGATGGAGGATGTGAACCCTGACCACCCCGCGCCGCAGCTCATCGAGGACCATGGCGGGATGATAACGGCCGTCGATATCGGTAGGCGATATCAACCGTGGCCATCCGGACGGCTCGATCTCCGGGGGGCGCACAGCCGGTGACGGGAAGGCGATGCCGGGCGGCAGAGGCTTCGACGGCCATACTCGGGCGCATCCACGCCGGAGACCACGGAGTAACGCCGATGACGACGAAGACCGAGCGCCAGCCGATCGAGGTGCGGATCGATCGGCTCGACGACCTGTTGGACGAGCGCGACCCGACGCCGGTGCCCGGCCGCAGCCTGAACCCGTACGTCACCGACTTCGTGATGTCGTGGGCCCATGAGCTGCCGACGGACGCCGAGATCGAGCTCGTCGTCCACGTCAAGGAGCACGTGGACGACGGGCGGGCGGCGACGGCGGAAGAGGCGGTCAGGGCCGCCTTCGCCGACGAGGTCGGGTCGCAGGTCCGCAAGTTGAAAGACCTCTTCCGAGGCGGCCGGATCAGCCTCGCCTTCGGACTGCTGGCGCTGGTGGGGTTCGTGACCACGTCGCGCATGCTCGCCAACGCGACCGGTTGGCTCGAGGTCCTCCGCGAGGGCCTGGCAGTCGCCGGATGGGTGGCCCTGTGGCGCCCCCTCGAGATCTACCTGTACGACTGGTGGCCGATCAGGAGAGCCATCCGAACGTACCGGCGTCTCCAGCAGAGCGAGATCCGCTTCGTTGCCGGCTGACTCCAGGTCGGTTACTGCTCGTAACCCTCGACCGTGCTCTCGTCACGCAGCGTCGCCGCGTCAGGGTCGAGGCCGTACTCGGCGAGCGCCCTCCGTTGGTTGAGGAGATCCCAGCACTGGTCAAGCTGAACCTCGATCTGTTCGAGGCGTTCCAGAGCCGAGGGCTCGAGCGGCGTTTCCCGGTGACCGCGCCGCAGCGTGCGCTCCTCGTCGACGAGCTGGCCGATACGGCTGAGGATCTCAGGGTCCGGAGTGTTCAAGTCGTCTCGCCTCCTCGACGTGGTGTGATCGCCATCTCTCGTCCTCCACACGAGAATACGTGCCCGCCGGGCCGAGGGAATCGACGACTGGCTCGGCTACGCCGGGTGACATCGGATCGGCGACAACGCCCCCCTCCTCGCATCGCCCAACGCGTGAGGGCGCGCCGCCAACCAACGTCACCGAGGTCGCCACCCGTCAGGCTCAATCGGGGACCTCGGCCCCGCTCGGCCGCAGGTCGAGATTGCGCAGGAATTGGGCGTTGATCGCCACGATGACGGTCGATGCGCTCATCAACACCGCGGCCGCCGCCGGGGCCAGGACGATCCCGGCCCACGCCAGGACGCCTGCTGCCAGGGGGAGAGCCACCACGTTGTACCCCGTCGCCCATGCGAGGTTCTGCAGCATCTTTCGGTAACCCGCCTGAGAGAGCCGCCGGATCCCGACCACGCCACGCGGGTCGTCCGAAGCGAGAACTATCCCGGCCGATTCGATGGCGACGTCCGTGCCGGCGCCTATGGCGATCCCCACATCGGCTCTGGCGAGGGCGGGGGCGTCGTTGACCCCGTCGCCGACCATCGCCACCAGCAATCCCTGGCCTTGGAGCTTCTCGACTTCGTGATGCTTGTCCTCCGGCAGCACTTCGGCGAGCACCTGGTCGATGCCGAGCTCGGATGCGACCGCCTCCGCCACTTGGCGGGCGTCGCCGGTGATGAGGGCGATCCTCACGCCGAGGCTGTGGAGCTCATCGACCGCCTGGCGTGACTCGGGACGGATTTCGTCCTCCAGGGCGAGGGCACCCGCCACTCGACCGTCCACCACCACGAAGAGGATGGCGGCGCCCCGATCGCTCCAAGCGTCGACGGACGCTTCGAGATCTGCCGGAACTGCGAGACTCCGCTCCCTCAAGAGGTTGGGGCCGCCTACCGCCACGACGGTGTCTCCCACGGCGGCCTCCACACCCCGACCGGACATGGACGTGAATCCGCTCGCCGCGGGAACGTCGCCGCGCAACGTCGCTTCGGCGACGATCGCTCGTGCGAGTGGATGCTCCGAGTCGGATTCGACTGCGGCGGCGAGCGCCAGGAGGCGATCGTCTCCGATCTCCGTGGTCGTGATCCCGCTGACCCGGTGGCTTCCCTTCGTGAGCGTCCCCGTCTTGTCGAACAACACGATGTCGATGTTGCGCATCTGCTCCAGCGCCAGCCTGTCCCTGACCAGGATCCCGTTGCGGGCGGCGAGTCCGGTCGAGATGGCGATGACGAGGGGGATGGCGAGACCGAGGGCGTGGGGACAGGCGATGACGAGGACTGCGACGGTCCTCACCACCGCCTCCTCCGGCTGGTCTACGACGAGCCAAGCGGCAACGGTGACGACGGCCGCGCCGACGGCGACGTAGAACAGAACGGCCGCCGCTCTGTCTGCGAGCACCTGGGCCCGCGAACGCGATTCCTGGGCCTGGGCCACGAGGCGCTGGATGCCGGCGAGGGCGGTGTCGTCACCCACCGCTTCGACCTCGACCCGAATTGCGTTGTCGGTCGCCACCGTGCCGGCGATCACCTTGGCGCCGAGCTGCTTGGGGACGGGCTTGGACTCTCCGGTGACCATCGACTCGTCGAGCTCGGCGGCGCCCTCGGTGACCACGCCGTCCGCCGGCACCCTCGAGCCCGGGCGGACCAGCACGACGTCACCGACGGTGAGAGCCGCGATCGCCACCTGCTCCGTACCGTCGCGGGTGATCCTCTCCGCCTCGTCCGGCAGCAGCTCGGCGAGCGCCGCCAGAGCGCTGCTGGCCTGGCCGATCGCCCTCATCTCCATCCAGTGGCCCAACAGCATGATCGTTATGAGCGCAGCCAGCTCCCACCAGAACTCGAGATCGAACCAGCCGAGCGTGGTCGCCATCGAGGCTGCGAAGGCGACCGTGATCGCCATCCCGATCAGGAGCATCATGCCCGGCTGGCGGTCGCGCACCTCTGCGACAGCGCCTCGGAGAAACGGTGAGCCTCCGTACACGAATATCGCGGTCCCGAGCACCGGCGACAGCCAGTCCGACCCCGGAAACGTGGGAGCCGTGTAGTCGAACCACTCCTGGATCGTCTCGCTGTACACGACGACGGGAACGGTCAGCGCCAGCGAGAGCCAGAACCTGTCGCGGAACATGGCGAGGCTGTGCCCTGCGTGCTTGTCGTGGCCCGAGTGACCGTTGGCCGCATGATCGTTCTCAGAGTGACCAACGCCGGACTGACCACTGCCGGAGTCACCGGTGCCGGAGTGGCGGACCTCCTCGGCGGTGTGTTGGCCATGGTGGCCCGCCGGGTGCACCGGTGGCGATCCACCGTCCCTTTCACGGCCATGGGGCTCCTGGGTCATGCCAACCGAACCTCCCGCGATCACACCGTTCCGCATCGCGTGCCCTGTCAATACATCATCTCATCTCGGCGGGACGGCGACGCCAGCATCCTCCGTTCCTGCGTCCACTCATCGCATCTGTGCGATGCACGGACGCAGGAACGGAAAGGACGACCTCCTCGTCGCTATCCCGCCGGCGAAAGCTGGTCGAAGGTGCACTCGTCAGGACGCTTGTCGTCGCGGAGCCCTTGGAACGAAGGGGCGCGCAGCATGCCGGCTGCGGTCACCTGGCGGTACTCGACCTTGGCGACCAGTACAGGCGGCACCCAATGAGCTCGCCGCAGGTCGGGTCTGGCGCGCAACACCGACTCGTCGAACGGCGGGGGTGCCGCTCCCAGACCGGCGAGCGCGGCGTGGGTCTCGGCGAGCGAAGCTCGGTCGAACCCGGTCCCGACGTTGCCCACGAAGCGCAGCGCCCCACCGTCGTAGACGGCTGCCACCAGCGATCCGAGGGTTCCCGCACGGTTCCCCTCCCCTTCCGTCCAGCCGACGACCACGACGTCGGCGTCGAACGTGACCTTGACCTTGAGCCATGACCGCGACCTGGCGCCGGGTTCGTAGCGCGAGGTCAGCTTCTTGGCGACGACGCCCTCGAGCCCCTGGTTTGCCGACGCCTCGAAGAGGGCGACCCCGCTGGCCTCGATGCGCGGCGAGAGCTGGAGGACGTCGGAGGTCACCAGGGTCTCCTCGAGCAGCGAGCGCCGCTCGTGATACGGGCGGCTCGTCAGGTCACGTCCGTCGAGGTAGAGCAGGTCGAAGGCGATGTATGCGACGGGGATGCGCTTGGAAAGGCCGGCGAGCTGGCGCTCGTCGCGCACGTGCATCCGTTGCTGGAGGCGCTGGAAGGACGGGATGCCATCGGCGAACGCCACGATCTCGCCGTCGAGCATCGCGTCCAAGGCGACGAGCTGGTCGTGGATCCTCTGGAGCTCCGGGTAGCCGTTCGTGACGTCCCGGCCGTTGCGAGTGATGAGACGGGTTGCGGTGTCACACGACGCGATCGCCCTGATCCCGTCCCACTTCGGCTCGAACGCCCATTCGGGATCGTCGAACGGCTGCGCCGCCAGGGTGGCGAGCATCGGCTCGGGCGGCGGAGGCTCGTCCGGCGGCGGTCGTTCGTCGACGGAGAGGATCGCCAGCCACTCGCCCTTGCTTCCTCGGCTCTTCGTCCTGACGAGGTGATAGACGCCGCGCTGGCGATTCCCCTCGAGCCGCACCGTGAGCTTGGTGTCGTCGCGATCGACGATCTCGTAGGTGCCCTCGTCGAAGATGCGGACCTCCCCTGCGCCGTAGTTGCCCTCGGCGATGCTGCCCGAGAACGTCGCGTACTCGATCGGGTGATCCTCGGTGCGGATCGCCAGGGCACGTTGACCCTTGGTGCGCGGCAGCCCCTTCGGGATCGCCCAAGAGACGAGCACCGGAGTCGAGCCGTTGAGCATCTCCAGCCGGAAGTCGTGGTGGAGCCGGGTTGCGTGGTGCTGCTGGATGACGAAGAGCTCCCCGGGTGGCGCCGTCGCCGGGTCGACGTCTCCGGACACGGCGGGCGGGGGCGGCTCGGGAGTCGTCTCGAACCGGCGCTTCCGCTCGTACTCGCTTCCCGTCATGCTCTCACCCGACCGTCATGCCTGCTTGCGCTCGTGGTGGAGCCGGCAGACGAGGTACTCGGCTGGGACCTCGCAGAACCATCCGTGGCGTCCGCAACTCACCTCAGGTGAGGAAGGACGTCCGACGCCACCAGTTCGAGGCTGTCGTACCGGCCCATGTCGTAGAAGTAGAGCATCATCTCGACGCAGCCCGCTTGGCGGTACGCACCGAGGATCTCGGTGACCTCGCCGACGGTTCCGACGAGATGCTCCTCCCTGAACTCGTCCGGCGTGGTTCCGCGGCGCTCCGCCGCCACCTCGAGACGAGCTGCCACCTCAGCGTCGTCGCGACCCACGACCGACATGAGGTGCGCCGTCCTGCCGATCTCCTCGAAGTCGCGACCGACGGCCTCGCAATGGTCGGCGAGGATGCCCGACAGCTCGATGAACTCGGCGACGTCGCCCGAGAAGTTCGAGAAGTCACCGTACCGAGCGACGATCCGCAGCGTCCGCTTCGGCCCGCCGCCCGCGATCCACAGGGGCGGGTGGGGATGCTGCACGGAGCGGGGTCGCGTGATGGCGCCCTCGATCCGATAGTGCTCACCCGAGAAGTGGGCTTCGTCCTTGGTCCACATCTCGATGAGGACCTGGGCGGCTTCCTCGAGCATGTCGAGGCGGACCGACGCCCGCGGGAACTCGTAGCCGTAGCCCTTGAACTCCTTGTCCGACCATCCGGCGCCGATGCCGACATCGAGGCGGCCTCCGGCGATGGCGTCGACCGTCAGGGCTTGCTTGGCCAGCAGCGAGGGCGACCGGTAGGCGACACAGGTGCACATCTGACCTATCCGAACCCGCTCGGTGACGGTGGCGAGCGCCGCCATGAGGCTCCACGCCTCGAAGACGCTCTCCTGGGCGACCATGGGGTGAGTGTGGAAGTGGTCATAGACCCACAACGAGTCGTACCCGACCTCTTCGATGGTGCGCGCCGTGTCGAGGATCCGCGCCCACTGGTCCTCGACGGGAACTCCAACGAGGTCGAGCTTCCAGCCCTGCGGCACGAACGTCCCGAGACGCATCACGACTCCTCAATGGCGGCGAAACGACGAGGGAGGGACGGTAACCGAGGCTGGCCGCGTGGAAATGCGACCGGTGGCAGGTCAGGTCTCGAGTTCCAGCCCGACGCCGTCGTGGAGGTGCGATCCGGCATGGCGGGCTCGACGGGTCAACCTGCCAGCAGCTCGTCCAAACGCTCGTAGGCCTCGCGGAGGCCGTCCTCCATACCGCTGGCGACGAAGGCGTCGCGGCCCTCGAACGTGTCGACCAGCGACGTCGACGTCAGGAGGGTGCGGCCGTCGCCGGTGTCTTCGAAGACGAGACGCTCGAGAGCTACGCCGTCTGGAACCCCCTCGTACGTGAAGGTCTGGACGATCGTCTCCGACGGCCGCACTTCGTGGAAGCAGCCGTGGAATCCGTACTCGCTACCGTCGCTGACGTGCAGGTATCGATACGACCCTCCGGTGCGGCAGTCGAAGTGGTCGATCCGCATCTCGTGGCGGCGCGGCCCGAGCCACTGGACGACCAGCTCAGGATCGGTGTGAGCCCGAAAGACCTTCTCCCTGGGGGCGTCGAATCCCCGGATGATTCGGACGAGGGGGACGTCGGGGTCGGAGATGATCTCGGTCTCGTGGGTGTTCGTGGTCATCGCGGTGCTCCTGTCTCTGGTGGCATGGGTTCGATGTCGTCCGGCATGGTCCGGAGGAGGCCGTCGAGGCGGCGGTACCGCTCCTCGGCCCGGAGGCGGTAGCGCTCTATCCATTTGGTCATCAAGTCGAAGACCTCCGCTTCGAGGTGCACTGGGCGACGCTGGGCATCCTGGCTGCGGCTCACCAGTCCGGCACCCTCCAACACCTTGAGGTGCTTCGAGACCGCCTGCACGGTCACGTCGTAGGGCCGGGCCAGCTCGCCGACGGTGGCGTCTCCGATGGCGAGCCTCGCCACGATGTCGCGCCTGGTCGGGTCGGCCAATGCCGAGAACATCTTCGAAAGCGGATCTGCCGTCACACTCGCCCTCCATGTATTCAACCATTCGGTTGAATACGCGACCCTAGGGCTCGCGACTCCTTTCGTCAACCCAATGGTTGAGGAACTTCCCGCATCTCCGCAGCAACGGCCGCCCCGGCTGACCAGGGATCTCGCCGAGCATCGCCAGCGAAACCGTCGCAGCTGACGCGAGGAGCGCCGACTCTCATGGTCCCCCAGATCCGTGGGACGCCGACGGCCGGGTAGCCCGTGCAACGGAGTACGCTTGTTGGTGTTGGCGCCTCGGTCGCTGATTCACTTGCTCGCAGAACCTCCGCTTTGACATCCGGTTCTCCTGCTGGAAGGTGATCCACCTCGGCTCGCCTCCTAGTGGGCGCCATCAGGGAAGGATGCAATGAGAAACGGCGCGCATGGTTCGTCGATCGGCTTCGTGAGCACGTATCCGCCGACGGTTTGCGGGTTGGCCAGCTTCACGGCTTCGCTGGTCGACGCCGTTGCCCTGGGTCGCGGTTCTCGGGCCGGCCTCGGGGTCGTCGACGTCGGTGACAACTGGGCGGACGCCTCACGACGGGATGTGGTGTTCCACCACTCGATCGGACACGGCCCCTCATTGGAGCGGGCGACGCGGATACTGAACTCGTACGACACGGTGTCGATTCAGCACGAGTTCGGGATCTTCTCCGGACCCGACGGTGATGAGGTTCTCGACCTCGTCTCCGGGCTCACGGTTCCGACGGCCGTCACGTTTCACACGGTGCTCGACGAGCCGAGCCGCCATCAGAGGACGATCATCCGACATCTCGCCGAACGTGCCGACCGGTCTGTGGTGATGAGCGAGACCGCAGCTGACAGGCTCATCCGTCGGTACGGCTCCGACCCGGATCGGATCGAGGTCATCCCACACGGCGCCGATGCCCTCTTCGGCGGACCTTCGCTGGTCGCCGGCGACCGCCCGCTCGTTCTGACCTGGGGTCTGATCGGGCCCGGCAAGGGCTTGGAGTGGGTGATCGAGGCCTTCGCCGGCCTGGCCGATCTGGAGCCCCTTCCCCGCTACCTGATCGCCGGTGCAACCCACCCCCACGTCATCGAGTCCTCCGGCGAGGCGTACCGGGAAGGCTTGGTCTCGCTCGTGCGCCGTCTCGGGTTGGAGGAGATGATCGAGTTCGACGACCGGTACCTCGACCGCAGGAGTCTCGCCCTCATGGTGCGGAGCGCCGATCTCGTCGTCCTCCCGTACGCATCGACCGAACAGGTGACGTCCGGGGTATTGGTGGAGGCGATCGCCGCGGCGAAGCCGGTGATCGCCACCCGGTTTCCCCATGCGGTGGAACTGCTCTCTGAAGGAGCCGGAATCACCGTGCCGCATGGCGATCCCGCCTCGATGACGTCCGAGCTGCGACGCCTGCTGACCGACCGCCGGTTGACGTCGCGTATGCGAATGGATGCTCGCAGGCTGGCGGACGGCTGGTTCTGGCCCACCATCGGACGGCGATTCGGCTCGATGATGTCAGACATGGCAGACGCCCGACGGTCTGCTCACCGGCGTGCGGGCCAGGAGGTGGCGCGTGTCGCCGGATGAATGGGCCGACCGGTCGGGCCATCCTGCTGCCCCGTCGTCCGGCTGGCGGACACGATTGCCGGCGCCGGCATTCGATCACCTCGCGCGGCTCACCGACACAACGGGGTTGTGGGAACACGCGCGGGCTTCGACACCACGCATCGAGCACGGCTTTTGCACCGACGACAACGCCAGGGCCCTCATCGTCGTGTCACGAGAACCGGCGCCGTCCGACGGCGTCGTGGATCTCGCTGCCACGTATCTCGAGTTCGTGCTGGAGGCCCGAACCGCCTCAGGTCGATTTCACAATCGCCGCAACGCAAGCGGAGCCTGGACCGACGACGTCGGCGGCGACGACTGCCAGGGTCGCGCCTGGTGGGGGCTGGGCACGGTTGCCCGGCTCGGGCACCTGCCGTGGATGCGTCAGGCCGGCGCAGACGCCTTCGCCACCTGCACGTCGTTCGACTCGCCTCACCTGCGCGCCAATGCGTACGCCGCCCTCGGCGCGGTCGAGATGCTGGCGGCCGACCCGCTCCACCGAGCCGCCACGGAACTGCTCGAGCACACCTCGGGTGTCTTGCTCGACGCGGCGCGCAGGACGATCCCGTGGCCCGAGGCGCGCCTCACCTACGACAACGCGCGGTTGCCCGAGGCTCTGCTGGCGGCTGGAGCGACGCTGCATCGCCGCCATCTGATCCTCGTAGGCATTCGGCTGCTCGAGTGGTTGGCCCGAGTCGAGACGACGGGCGACCACTTCAGCTTCACTCCCAACACCGGGTGGGCACTTGGTGACCCGCGCCCCGACTTCGACCAGCAGCCGATCGAGGCGTGGGCGATGGCCGAGGCCTGCCACAGGGCATGGTTGGTGACCGGCGAGGGGGCGTGGAGGGTCCGTGCGCTCAGGGCCGCCCAATGGCTCGTGGGGCGCAACGACACGGGGATGACGCTCTACGACGACGCGACCGGGTCCACGTGCGACGGGTTGATGGAGAATGCGGTCAACGAGAACCGCGGGGCCGAGTCGACGCTCGCCGGCATCGGCGCCCTGCAGATCGCAGCCGAATACGCCGCCGCAGCTCCTGGTGCCACGACCATGTGACTGGGGCCAAGCCCTGTACCTCGGGACGGCTGTACCTCGGGACGGCGGGGACGATGCCGGGCACGCCACGGCGGGGTGCCGGATACGGCTGGATCACGAGACCGATCGACTCACCGCGTCGTGACGGCGATGCGGTCGCCGGCTCCGTCAGTGCCCGAAGGTGCGGCCAACCGATTGGTTGGCGCTGCTGTCGTGAGCCTCTCGTTTCGCCTTCTTGTCGAGGCGCTTTTCCTTGAGACCCTTGGCGGCCGCCTTCTTGCTGCTCCTGCCGCCCTTGTCCTTGGTTCCCATCAGTGCCTCCCGGCCGGCGACCGAAACGGTCGCCACAAGCCATTCTCCCACACGAGGACGGCGACGGCTCCCGCCGCATGGTCGCCCGGCGGCCACCACCTGCGGGTTGGGGCCTCGCTACGCTCGGCGGCCCGGGCCACGCGGTGCTCGGTGGACCGATCGACGAGGAGGCGGGGTTGGACATCATCGACAGGCACTTCGCCGCCGAGAACGCCCACGACGTCCAGGCGACGCTGGATACGTACACCGACGACATCGTCTGGGACGACGTCACCCACCCCGATGCGCCGTTCCACGGGAAGGAAGCGGTCGGGAATGTGTACTCCTCGATCATCGACGCCATCCCGGATGTCGTGCTCGACTCGGTCAAGCGATTCACCGGGGAGGGCGGACGATTCGTCGTCGACGAGTCCGTCCTCACCGGCCATGTGCGCGGTGAGTGGGCCGGCATGGACGGGGCCGGAGCACCGGTCGAGGTGCGGATCCTCCACATCTTCGAACTGCGCGACGGGCTCATCTGTTACGAGAACGCCTGGTTCAACGCAGCCGATGTGCAGAGACAGATCCTCGATTGGAAAGCCACCGCCGGGTGACCGGCCCATCCCGGTTCGCTCGAGCGGTCGCTCCGAGAACGGGCCAGTCGAACGGGACGGGAAGGAACGCCCTCGGGCGTCAGACGGGAGCGGCGTTCCCACTCTCGCGCCCGACCACGAACCAGATGGCGTGAACCGGGACGTCCCCCTTGTTGAAGAGGCGGTGAGGCCTGGTGGAGTCGAAGGCGATCGAGTGGCCCGGTGTCAACTCGTACTCGTGGAAGCCGATCTGGATACCGAGCGTGCCGGACATCACATAGCCGTACTCGCGCCCGTGATGGCGCATCAGCGACTCATCCGGTGTCGACGAGCCGCCCACCTCGTAGGTGGCGTGCAGGAAGTCGACCCCGTCCTCCGACGTGGCAGTGAGCTCTTCCCACCTCACTCCGGACTCCAGGTCGATCCACTGACGGTCCTCGGGACGAACGAGCGGCGATTCCTCATCCGCTGAAGCGACAGGGCGATCGCTGTCGTCGTAGTCGTCGCCCCTGATCACTCGGTCGAGGGACACGTTCAGCTCGGTGACGATGGCGTACAGGGTGCCCACGGAGGGCTTCGAGAGGCCGCTCTCCACCTGCGAGATCATGCTGGCCGACAAGCCCAGCCGTCTGGCGAGCTCGCGCTGGCTGATGCCGGCGTTGGTTCGCTCTTCGCGGAGCCGATCTCCGATCCGCTCGAGATTGTCGAGGAGGTCCGCCCGTTGCCCGTCGCTCACATCAACATCCATCCGCCGTCGACATAGAGGTTGATCCCGTTCATTGCCTTGTTCTCGAGGAGGAAGGCGGTGGCGTCGACCACATCGGCCATGGTGGCGAGGCGCCCTGTTGGTGTCTGGCGGACCACGGCGTCCAACTGCTTGCCTTCCCAGAACGGGCTGTCACCGACGATCCCGGGATGAATGGCGTTGAAGCGGATGGGCGCCAGCTCGATCGCCAGCGTTCGGATGAGGCTGCTGACTCCTCCGTTGACGGTGGTCACGGTGGTGGAGCCCGGGTACGGCCGATCCTTGGCTCGGCCGCCGAACAGAACCACGGAGCTGTCGGTCGAGAGCCTGTCGATGAGGGTGTGGATCGTCTGCGTGTATCCGACCAGCTTCATCGTCGTGAGGTACAGGGCCGACGCCACCGTGTAGTCGCGGATCGGATTGTTGTCTCTGGCGATGGCAGCGAGGACGAGCCGTGAGACCGGTCCCACCTCGCTGAGCGAGCCGGCGATCGACTCGGGGTCGCTCAGGTCGATCCCGAGGCTCGTGACGCCGTCACCGATGCCGGCGGCGATCTCGGCCGACCGCGCCGGGTCGCGACCGGTGATGATCACAGGTGCGTCACGTGCCTGGTAGTGGCGAGCGACCTCCCGTCCCAGGCCACCCGTCCCGCCGACGATGAGAACTGAGCCCTCGGCCAATGTCACGACTCCTCGCCTCGAAGTGAACTGAGCATATACGTCCGGGCTCGCCGTGTGCAGTGAGGCTGAACGATCCGGCCATCGGACCCGCATCGTCCCTACCCGTCATCGAGATCCAGAGCCGTGGCAGGCACGGAGCTGTCCCAGACACGGTATGGCCGGTGCGACGAGGATTCCGTCATTTTGCATGGCTCAGGAGGGCAGTCCGTGTGTAGTGTCACTGATCGTGAGGGGAACTCCGATCCTGTCGTGGCAGTGATCGGCCTCGATTGGACGGGAGGCGCCGGTCGCTGAGAGCGGCGAGACCGTCCCCCAGCCGGATTAGAGCGGCAGAGGGGTGAGGGATGGGGAGCCCAAGACTCGAGCCCGAGCCTTCCTCGGGGGTGAAGAGGTCTGATGGCCGATCACATCGTCAAGAGCGCAGGTGATCTGCGGTACTCGACACCGGTCGAGTTCTCGGACAAGAGCCGCGGGTACAGCGCCGACTCGGTTGTCGACGAAGCGGGCGGGGCGGTTCAGATGGGCTTTCGCGTTGCCAGGCTCGAGCCCGGTGGTCGAGTAGAAAGCCATCTCCACTCGTTCGAGGAGTCGCTCTACGTGGTAGACGGCTCGCTGATCGTCACAACGCCGGAAGGCGCCTTCGAGCTGACCTCCGGCGACTACGGACTGCTGCCTGTCGGCGTCGTCCACTCGTTCAGCAACACCTCGGCGCTGCCGGTCTCGTTCGCCGAGATGAAGGCGCCGTTGCCTCGTCAGAGTGCCGCCTTCGACACTCACTTCACCGCCTCCCTCCCGAGCGGCCCCGCCAGGGTCATCGATGTCCGAGATCCGCGCAACCGTCGCTTCGGTCACATCGACGCCGAATCGATGGATCCGGCCATGCAGACCCAGGACCGTCTGGCGGTCAGTGCCAGCATGCGGACTGCGCTGCTGGTCTACAGCGGCATCAGCGTCAAGATGATGGTCGACTCGGACCTGGGCGCCGACCTCTCGACGATGTTCATGGTGCAGTACGAGCTCGGAGGGTTCGCCGGTGCCCACGACCATCCTCTCGAGGAGGCCTATCTGATCCTGGATGGGGAGGTCGAGGCGGCGTTCGATGGCACGACGTACCAGCTCGGTCCCGGGGACGTCGCCTGGGCCGGTGTGGGATGCGTCCACGAGTTCCGCAACATCGGAACTGGCCGCGTCACATGGCTGGAAACGCAAGCGCCCCAGCCCCCGGCGAGGCACTCGTACCGATTCGCCCGCGACTGGGCGTACCTCGAAGCCGCCCTCGCCGAAGAAGCCCAGGGCGGGTGACCATGGGGCGAACTATGGCCGGTTCTGGCGCGACATGCAGGTCTCTGGGAGCGATGGCTGTCGCACGGGAAGCGCGACGACAGCGCCTGCGATCGTCACGGAGCAGGTCGTGACCTCGAAGACCCTGATCCGCGGCGGCTACGTCCTCACTCTGGGGGCCAAGACAGCCAACCTCGCCGAGGGCGACGTTCTCGTCGAGGACGGCACAGTCGTCGAAGTCGGTCCCGGGTTGCGTGACCGTGACGCCGAGGTCGTGGACGCCTCGGGCACCATCGTCATGCCGGGGTTCGTCGACACCCACCGACATGTCTGGAAGTCGCTCTTCAAGAGTCTCGGTGACGGCGGCTCCGATGGGGCGGGCCCGGTGCCGGCGGCAGTCGTCGGGCATCACCATCGCCCGGAGGACGTCTACGCCGCCACCCTCACCGGGTTGCTGGGGGCGGTCGAGGCAGGTATCACAACCGTCGTCGATTGGTCCGACATCCAGTTCGACGCCCGATACACCGATGCCGCCCTGCAGGCGCACGCCGACGCCGGGCTGCGGACGGTGTTCGTCCACTCCGCCCCGCACTGGGCCGAGAGCCACGAGGATGTCAGACCGGCGTTGCGCCGTCTCGCCGGCATGAGCGCCAGCGCCCCGGGGTCGCCGACCACGTTCGCCTACGGGCCGATCGATCCGAAGCGGTCCGACCTCGACCGCGCCGCCGACGAGTGGGCCTTGGCCCGAGAGCTCGGCCTCCGCATCCATGCCCACGCCGGCTCGGAGGCGTCCGACCGAGGCGTCGTCTCCTCTTTGGCCGAGCGTGGCCTCCTCGGCGAGGACGTCACGCTCGTCCACTGCTCCCACCTGGACGACGCCGAGCTCGACGCCATCGCCTCGACCCGGACTGCGGTGTCGGTGACGCCTGCGAGTGACATGGCCGGGGGTCGAGGGAGGCCCCCGACCCAGCAGCTGATCGACCGAGGCATCCGGCCCGGACTCGGCGTCGACGACGAACGGGTGGCGCCGGGTGACATGTTCGCCCAGATGCGGGCGTTGATCTCGCTCCAGCACGCCACGCTTTTCGACCTCAAGCTCGCCGGGAAGGGCGGAATCCCGAATCTCCTCAGCACCCGAGACGTGATCCGCTACGCCACGCTCGACGGCGCTCGCACCGCCGGCCTCGGTGGCGTCACCGGATCGATCGAGCCGGGCAAGCAGGCGGACATCGTCGTGCTGCGCGCCGACCGCCCGAACGTCTTCCCGATCAACGACCCGATCGGTGCAGTGGTGTGGGGCATGGACACGTCGAACCTCGACTCGGTCTTCGTAGCAGGCAGGGCACTCATGCGCGGCGGCGTCCTCCAGGCAGACGTGGCACGGGCCCGAAAGCTGGCGACCGCGGCACAGGGCCGAGTCGGCGCCGCCGCCGGGCTGATCGTGGGGACGGTCTCAGGAGGTGAGCGGTGACCACGACCCGCGCTCCGTCCGCCGCCATCACCTCCTTCGTCGTCGCTTCTCGCTACCTGCCGGTCTACCTGGCGCTCCTCCTGCTCCTGGTCGTCGCATCGATCTGGGCTCCGGCGGCGCTGAGCGAAGTCGCCATCCGTGCCATGCTCCCTTACGGAGCCCTGCTGGCCGTGACTGCCCTCGGCCAGATGCTGGTGATCATGACCGGCGGCATCGACCTCAGCATTCCCGGCACGATGAGCCTGGCTGCCGTGATCGTCGTCGGGGTCGGTGGCGGTTCGAACGAGAACCTCGGGATCGCTCTGGCCGCCGCCCTCGGCGCCGCCGCCCTCGTCGGACTGGTCAACGGCATCCTCATCGGCGCCCTCAAGCTCAACGCGCTCATCGTCACCCTGGCCGTCGGCCAGATCGTGATCGGCTTCGTCAGCCGGTACAGCGCACGGTTCCCCGTGCAGAGCCCGGTGCCGCCGGCGCTGTCCGACTGGACCTCGAGTCGCGTCTTCGGAGCCAGCCCGGTCTTCTGGCTGGGGGTGGCGTTGACGATCGTCCTCATCGTCGGGCTGCGCTACACGAACATCGGCCGGAGGTTCCAGGCGGTGGGAGCGAACCCGGTGGCGTCTTCGGTGGTTGGGGTGCGCGTCAGCCTGAATCAGATCCTGGTGTACGCCGTCGCTGCGGTGTTCTACGCCGCGGCAGGGATCGCCCTGGCCGGCCTCCTTCGCAGTCCGGGAGCAAGCGTCGGCGGCCAGTACCTGCTCGGGCCCATCGCCGCGGTCGTGATCGGCGGCGCCTCACTCACCGGGGGCCTGGCCAGCCCCCTCTCAACGTTCGCCGCCGCCTTCTTCCTCACCGGCCTCAATCAGATGATGCGGACCATGGGCCTGCCGACGGCTCTCCAGTTCGTGGTGTTCGGCCTGGTCATCATCGGCGGCATGCTGGTTTCGGGCGATCGGATCATCAAAGGCGTGGAGCGGCTGCTCCGCGAACGGCGACGATCGAGTCATCCGGAAGTACGAAAAACGGTGAGCTCCATCGACGAGACGGGTTGAGAAAGGAGACGCGCATCCTGACGAGTCTCAATCGGAAGACGAGGACAAGAGCCAACGGCTCTCTTGGAGGAGGAACATGAAACCGAGCAGAATCATCGGCCTCTTGGCCGTGTTCGTGCTCGTCGCGGCTGCCTGCGGCGGCGACGGCGACGACACCACGACCACGGTCGGCGGCGGAGAGACGACGACGACGGCCGCAGCAGCCCCGAGCACGACTGCCGCCGGCGGCGGGGAGTCGACCACTACCACGGCGGCGGCGACCACCACCGCGGCCCCGAGTGACAACCCGCTCGCCGATTACGGCGAGACTCTCGATGCGGATCCGGCGCTGATCGACAAGGCACTGGGACCGGTGACGCCATCGGACGAGGCGAGCTGGAACATCATCCTGGCGTCGGTGGCCCGCGCCAACCAGGACCTCGATCAGGCCAGGATCGACAAGGCGATCGAGTGCTGGAGCAACCAGGAGTGTGACACCGGAAGCGGCGGTGAGCTGGTGATGGGTTATGCCGACGGTGGCGGCAACACCGTCAACGTGTGGCGGGCAGTCAGTCACATGGAGGCAATCCTCCAGGCCCTCACCTACCCCGAGATCGGAGCCATCGTCTCGACCGCGGCCGACTTCAACCCTGATGTGGCCGTCCACGTCAACGACATCCGGTTCCTGATCCAGCGGGGCGTCGACTTCATCGTCGGCTACCCGGATCAGGGTGTGGGCCTGGCCGACGTCGTTCGCGAGGCAGAGGCGGCCGGCATCGAGTACATCGCCTTCTCGGCCGGCTACGTCGGTCTTCCCGATCAGCAAGGCGCCCTCATCCCAGGTGAGGACCATCTGACCGTGGTCGGCGAGGACCTGTGTGATCTCGGCGAGAGCTTCGCCACCGTCTTGAACGATGGGGTCGGCACCGGCGAGGTGGCACTCCTGGGCGGCACCCCGGGGAACGCTCTGTCGCTCGGATGGCAGCGATGCACCATCGATGCTCTCGGCGGCGAGGTGGAGCTGGCGAACCCACCGGCCAACGCTGACAGCACCACCGGCGACACCAGCTGGTTCCCGCCGATCATCCCGGACGTGTTCCGCGGGCTGCTCTCCACCAACCCCGACATCAAGGGCTGGGCCTACGAGTACGCCGATGGGATGTTCTTCGGGCTCCCCGTGTTCACCGAGCTGGGAATCTCCCTGGAGGGAACGACCATGGCCCTGCGCACGGACGAGCAGAGCCTGTTCTGCGATTGGGCCGAGCGCAACGACCCGACGTACAACATCTTCTACTCGGCCGGTGGCAACTTCCAGTCTCGGATCGGAGTCACCGCAGCCATGCTCGACGAGAAAGGGGCCGAGGTCCCAGGCCAGATCATCGTGCCGCACGTGATGCGACAAGTGACGGCCGACGACTGCAACCCGGATCGGGCGACCGAGGCCGTGTCCGGGACGTCGCTGGTGCCCGACCCGGTGCTGCGACTCATGTTCGGCGGCTGATGAGCGAGGGCGATCCGAGAGGAGGGTCGATGCCGGGTGACGTCGTCCTCGAGCTGACGGGTGTGTCCCGCCAGTTCGGGGCGGTCCGAGCGCTGACCGACGTCAGCTTCGACTGCCGCGCCGGCGAGGTCCACGCCGTCGTCGGCGAGAACGGCTCCGGCAAGTCGACCCTCCTCGGGATCGCCAGCGGGTTCGTCGACCCCGATCTGGGCACCGTCCAGATCGGGGGCAGAACCCTCCGTCGCGACTCTCCTGCGTTGGCCAGGCGGCTGGGCCTGGCAATGGCCTATCAGGACACATCGCTCGTCCTGGCCGAGCCGGTGAAGAACAACCTCTATCTGGCGGCACCAGAGGAGCAGCGGCCTCCGTACTGGCGGAGGAAGAGATGGGCGAGGAAGCTGCTCGCCGATTTCGATCTCGATCTCGAGTTGTTCCCCGATGCCCCCGCAGGCCTACTCACCTTGGCCGACCGCCAGCTCTTCGAGGTCGCCAAGGCGCTGGTCACCGACCCGAAGGTGCTCCTCCTCGACG
Organism: Acidimicrobiia bacterium; assembly: GCA_036396535.1. NCBI lineage: Bacteria > Bacillati > Actinomycetota > Acidimicrobiia > Acidimicrobiia bacterium. Next base: position 32,550 of record DASWKR010000072.1, read on the forward strand.
AGCCGACCACGGCGTTGGGACCGGACGAGGTCGAGGCGCTCCATCGCACCGTCGCCGCATGCCGGGCCCGGGGAGTCGGTGTTGTGTACGTGAGCCACCGCCTGCCCGAGGTCCTGGAGATCGCCGACCGGATCACCGTCCTCCGGGACGGCCGCAAGCAAGGCACCTTCGACGCTCGCCGGACCACCGAAGCGGAGCTGGTCGAGCTGATCGTCGGCCGCCCCTTCGAGGCGGCCTTTCCTCCACCCGCTCTCTTGGAAGCCGAGCGCCGCGACGTCCTCACCGTCGAAGGGCTCCAGGGCCAGTCGTTCGGTCCGGTCAGCTTCACCCTGGAGAACGGAGAGATCGTCGGCATCGCCGGAGCCGAGGGAAACGGCCAAGCACAGCTCTTCGACTGCCTCGCCGGCCGCCAAGCACCCAAGGCCGGGCGCGTGGTGTGCGACGGTCGGGAACTGTCACTCGTCTCCACCCACGAGGCGGTGCGGGCCGGTCTCATGCTGCTGCCCGGCGACCGCAAGCACGAAGCGCTCATGACGGTGCTCGGGGTCAAGGTGAACGCGACCATCCAGTCTCTGCGCCGCTTCTCCGCCTTCGGGTTGCTCCGAAGACGGGCGGAGCGGCGTACCGTCTCCGACCTGGTCGAACAGCTGGAGATCAGGACGCCGTCGCTCGACCAGCCGGTCGAGTTCCTCTCCGGCGGCAACCAGCAGAAGGTCTCGGTGGCCAGGTCATTCCTCAGGGAACCCGTGGTGATCATGGCGTACGAGCCAACTCAGGGCGTCGACGTCGGCTCCCGGTTCGACATCTACAACGCGCTGCGGGCCAGAACGGATGTCGGGACCGCACTCCTCGTCAAGTCGAGCGACCCAATCGAGCTGGCCGGACTCTGTGACCGGGTTCTGGTCATGTCACGAGGACAGTTCATCGAGGAGATCCCCGGCGACGAGCTCACCGAACTGCGCATCGTCGAGGCGATCGTGCGAGGCCCTGGCCTCTCCAAGGCGGGACGTTCTCCGCTCGGTGTCGCCATGCCCAAGGCGCCACCTGTCAAGGAAGCACCGTGAGCACACGCGTCGACTCGGCGAGGCGCGCCGTCAGGAAGGTGATCCGCGACGCCCGCGACAAGAACAAATGGAGGAAGATCGTCAAGTTCCGGCTGTGGATGCCGGTCGCCCTCCAGCTGCTGTTGATCGGTGCTCTGCTCTGGTACACGACGACACGGTTCCCCGGCTTCATCAACGCCACCAACGTCGAGCAGATCCTCATCCTGGCCCTTCCCCTGATCGTGGTGACGATCGCCCAGACCCATGCCCTGCTCGTCGGCTACCTCGACCTCTCGGTAGGAGCGATGATCAGCCTCGGTGTGGTTCTCGCATCGTTCTACATAGGTGCCGAGGCGAGCATGTCCCAGATCTTCCTCGGAACCGGGCTCATCCTCCTCTGTGGAGTCGCTCTCGGTCTCGTCAACGCCACCCTCATCCGCGGCTTCAAGATCCCGTCGATCATCGCCACCCTGGCCACGCTCAGCATCCTGGACGGCATCGCGCTCACCCGGCGCCCGACCGCCCAGGGCGTGATCAGCGGCGACCTCGTTTCCTTCCTCACCGCGAGCATCGGACCCATCCCGGTGGCCTTCATCGTGATCGTCCTCGGCGCCGCCCTGCTCGACCTGTGGCTCCACGGATCCGGATCGGGCCTCGCTCTGCGATCTGTCGGATTCGACGAGCGCTCGGCGAAGCGAGGAGGCGTCAGCACCAATTGGCTGCGAGTGCGTGCCCTCCTCCTCTCCGCGGTGCTGGCGGCCGTCGCTTCGTTCTTCGTCATGGCTCGATCGCCGATCGGCAACGCTCAGGTCGGCTCCACGTTCGCGCTCAACAGCATCACCGCGGCCGTGCTCGGCGGGGCGGCGCTGGCCGGGGGAAGAGCGACGTTCATCGGCGGCACAGTGGCGGCGGTCCTCCTCGCCCTCATCCTCACCGTCCTGCCCTACCTCGGCCTCTCAGCCAACGACGGCGCCATGATCATCGGCGTCCTCGTCCTGATCGGGATCGTCCTCTTCCAGGCGGGAGACCTCAAGGAGCTGGTGAAGCGCAACTACAAGCGGGCTCGACGCCTCGTCATCGGCAGCCGCGCCGCCAAGCAGGCAGAGCTCCCCGCCTACTACCCGGCAGGCATCGATTTCAGCGTCGTTTCGACCGATCGCAAGCTGATCAAGGGCGGAACGGTGCTCAGCATGGACCCGAGCGTCGGCGACTTCACCGGGGACGTGCTGATCGACGGCGCCACCATCGTCCGGGTCGGCCCTGAGCTGAGCAATGGCGAGGTGGAGGTGATCGACGCTACCGGAATGATCGTCATGCCCGGGTTCGTCGACACCCACCGCCATATCTGGGAAGGCTTGCTTCGCAACATCGGCACCGACGTGCCTCTCGAAGGACGCAACGGCTACATCTCGTTCGTGCTCCACAAGCTGGCGCCCGCCTTTCGGCCCCAGGACGCTTACGTCGGCAACCTGGTCTCCGCGCTCGGAGCGATCGACGCCGGGATCACGACGCTGCTCGACTGGTCGCACATCCAGGGCTCTCCCGCCCATACCGATGCCGTCATCCAGGCGCTGAAGGACTCGGGGATGAGGGCCGTTTTCGCCTACGGGTTCCCGTGGTGGGGGAAGTGGGAGGAGCGGCAGCCGAGCTGGTTCGTCAGGGCCGCCACCGAGCACTTCTCGTCGAAGGACCAGATGCTCACGCTGGCCCTGGCGGCGCCCGGCCCGGAGTTCACAGATTTCGAGGTGTCACGAGACCATTGGAAGCTGGCCAGGGAGACGGGGGCAAGGATCACCACGCATGTGGGAGTGGGCAGCTACGGCCAGGACGCCAAGGTCCAGGAGATGGGCAAGGCGGGGCTTCTAGGTCCGGACACGACCTACATCCACTGCACGACGCTCAACGACACCGAGATCCAGATGATCGTCGACACCGGCGGTACCGTTTCGCTGGCGTCTCCCGTCGAGATGATGATGGGCCACGGGATGCCTCCGATCCAGAAGTTCCTCGACAGGGGTCTGCGTCCCAGCCTCAGCATCGACGTCGAGACCAACGTGCCGAACGACATGTTCAATCAGATGCGCTCGGTGCTCGGCCTGCAGCGGGCCCTGGCCTCCGCAGAGGGCAAGGCGCCCATGGCCACTCGCGACGTCTTGGCTTGTGCCACGGTCGAGGGCGCCAGGGCGAATGGCCTCGAGTCGAAGGTCGGCACCCTGACCCCCGGCAAGCAGGCGGACGTGATCATGCTCCGCACCGACCGCATGAACGTCACACCGCTCAACGATCCGGCTGCCGCCGTCGTCGCCTCCATGGACACCAGCAATGTGGAAACCGTCCTGATCGGCGGCCGGGTGATGAAGCGCCACGGGCAACTCCTCCACGTCGACTGGCCTGCGGTTCGCCGCGCCGTGCTGGAATCCCGCGACTACGTCGTTGAGAAGTCGGGGTTCAAGCTACCCAAGGTCTGAACCCACCGCGGCGGAGCGACCGGCAGTTCACTCGGTCTCTCCGTTGCTGCTCCGAGCCCTCCCCTCGGTGCGCTCCGTGCCCGCAGCCGCGACGACACCCGCCCGCCACCCGGGAGCGCGGCCCCCGGGCGGTGGCTCGAGGTCGTCGACCCGCAACCCGCTCCGAGTCAGCAGCCACGAGATCACCGAGTTCGAGTTCCACATCTCCCCCGTCCCCAGCTCGTCGCGACCCCACAGGAGGGGCGGCACCGCTGCCACCAGGTCGAGAAGCCGTCGCGCCAGCAGCGGGTCGTCGCTGACGAGTAGCGGGCTCGCAACCGCCTCGCCGACGTCCGGGATCACCCCGTCCCGCCAGCAGCGCACCTCGTACCGGAAGGCGCGGAACCGGGCGATCCGGCGGCCGCCGACCGGGCCCTCGACCAGGACCCCACGCGATGCGCTGTCGGTGTCTGGACTGGGCCAAGCGTTCTCGATGGTGAACCGTCCATCGGGCACGTTCACCTCGAGCGCCGTGTGGTAGAGATCGAGAGGGCGCCTCCGCTCGAGGCGCGCCTTGATCGCCTCGTATACCCGCCCGTTCAACCGAACGAAGCCGGCGCCCCCTGCACCGAGCGGGATCCAATACAGGTCGATCCTGGTTTCGCCGGGCACTCTTTGATCACCACCTAGAATGTCGATCGGCGGACGGGTGTCAGGCGGGATCGCGCCGACGATCATCGCTCCCGCGGTGGGAGTGTCCGCCGAACAACACGTTGAAGACGACTCCGAAGGCCAGCAGCGCCACCAACCCCCATCCGAGGCTGTTGGTGAGCACCCAGACGATCGTCATCGTGGCCAGCCCTCCGATCGTCATGAGCACGACCCAGCGCACGTTGCGGCTCATGGATGCAGGTTATCTCCCGCGTTGGTGCCGCCCGTAGGGCCGTAGGACCCGGCCTCACTGCATGTCGCGGCGTCGACTTTTGACGCTCCGGCTGCCGGGCGTCAGACCCGCCGGTAATGGAGGTAGACGACGTGCGAGGCGAACGTCCGTGTCTCGACCAGTTCCAGGTCGAACCTCTCGTCCAATGTCGGAAAGTATGGTGTGCCGCCCCCCAACACGATTGGACTCATGAAGAGCCCGTACTCGTCGACCAGGCCCATCCTCGTCAGGCTGGACGCCAGGCCGGCGCCCCCGACGCCCAGGTCCTTACCCGGCTGTTCCTTCAGCCGGGCGACCTCATCGGCTACGCCGTCTCTCACCAATCTGGCATTGCCCTCGACGGCCTCGAGCGTCCTCGAGAACACGACCTTGGGCAGGCTCCTCCAGATGTGGGCGAACTCGAGCTCGGGGTCTGAGGTCCATCGTTCCTCATCGCCGGATTCCCAGACCAGCATCTCCTCGTAGAGCCGCCGTCCGAGGAGGTGCGCGCCCAATTCGAGGGTCCGTGCGTTGTGGAACCGATGCAGCTCCTCGTCCGGCGCCGACCAGTCGATCTCGCCGCCGCGCCCGGCGATGAAGCCGTCGAGCGATACTGTCATCGAGTAGATGAGCTTCCGCATGATGGACCTCCTCGTTCGACAGCCATTCTGCTCGCCCTGCGACGTGACGGGATTGCCGAGTGCCGGGCTCAGACTTACCTTGTACGTTAAGATGAGGGCAACGGAGCCAGGATGTCCACAGACACCAATCCAGTGACCCGAGTCCCGCTGAGCAGATCGCGGGTGCTGCGAGCCGCGGTGGGCCTCGCCGACCGAGGCGGCATCAAGTCGCTCACGATGCGCAACCTCGCCCAGGAGCTCGGCGTCGAGGCAATGTCGCTCTACTACCACGTGGCCAACAAGGACGAGATCCTCGATGGTGTCGCCGAGCTCGTCGTCGAGGACGTCAACGAGGCGGTGGGTGCCATCAGCGGGCCTTCCGCGCAGGACGACTGGAAGACGGTCATGCGCGCCAGGATCCTCACGGCGCGCGACGTCTTCCTCCGCCATCCTTGGGCGCCTGGGTTGCTCGAGAGCCGGAATGCCATGAGCCCGGCGACCGTCAGATACTTCAACGGGCTCCTTGGGATCTTCCGCCAAGGGGGCTTCTCCTACGACCTGGCGCACCACGCCATGCACGCCCTCGGCAGCCGGGCGATGGGCTTCGCCCAGGAGATGTTCGAGCCGGACACCGAGGACGGCGGCGATGATGCGGCGACCGCCATCCTCGAGGAGATGGCAGACCAACTTCCATACATCGTGGAGATGATGATGGAGGTCGCCCACGACGACCCCGATTCGACCCTCGGTTGGTGTGACGACCAAACCGAGTTCGAGTTCGGGCTCGACCTCATTCTCGACGGGCTCGAGAGGCTCCGCGACAAGCCCTGACCTCCGGCCTCTTGTCTATCCGGGTATGACGCCAACCGGCCCGCCGTGCCGATCTCCTTGACAGTCTTACGGCGTATGGTTACCTTACGTCGTACAACTTACAACGTACGACGGTGTTCGTACGTCAATCGGGAGGAAACACAAGCATGATCCACACCACCGAGTCGCCCTGGGAAGGCGACGTCATCGAGGCTCGGGGCCTCATGAAGCGCTATGGCGACGTGGTCGCCCTCGACGGGCTCGACCTGACGGTCCCGGAAGGGACGATCCTCGGCCTGCTCGGCCCCAACGGAGCCGGGAAGACGACCGCCGTGTCCATCTTGACAACGCTCATCGAGCCCGACGCCGGGACGGCGCGCGTCGCCGGAGCGGACGTTGCGGCGTCGCCCCGCGAGGTGCGGAAGCGCATCGGCCTGTCTGGTCAATACGCCGCCGTGGACGAGCACCTCACCGGATTCGAGAACCTCGACATGATCGGGCGGCTCTATCACCTCGGGAGCCGGGCCGCGAAGAAGCGGGCACGCGAGCTGCTCGACAGGTTTGACCTCGCCGACGCGGCGGACCGCCCCGTCAAGACCTATTCCGGTGGGATGCGGCGGCGCCTCGACCTCGCCGGCGCTCTCGTGGCGGAGGCTCCCGTTCTCTTCCTCGACGAGCCGACGACTGGGTTGGATCCGAGGAGCCGAGCCCAGCTGTGGGCCGTGATCGGCGACCTGGTCGGTCGCGGTGCGACGGTGCTCCTCACGACCCAGTACATGGAGGAGGCGGACCAGCTCGCCGACGACATCGTCGTCATCGACCACGGCCGCGTGATCGCACATGGCACGGCGGATGAGCTGAAAGCGAAAGTCGGAGGCGAGCGCATCGAGGTTGCACTCCAGACGAGTGCCGGCGTCGACGAGGCGCACCGCGTGTTGGCTCGGTTCGCCCTGGACGCGCCGCGCATCGGGGAGCGCTCCGTGACGGTCGCCATCTCGGGTGGTGCCAGGACGTTCACTCGAGCCCTCCGGATGCTCGAAACCGCCGGCGTCGAGATGCACGACGTGGGGCTGCGACGGCCGACGCTCGACGACGTGTTCCTGTCCCTCACCGGCCACGGCGTCGACCGCGGCGAGAAGCTCGACCAAGCCTCGGGCAATGGGGAGCTCGTGTCGATGAAGGAGGTTCGCTGATGGAGCGGATCGGATATGCGATCGCCGACGGCGTCACCATCGCCAGGCGGAACGTCATCAAGGTGCGGCGGGTGCCCGAGATCCTCGTGTCCGTGCTGATCACTCCGCTGCTGTTCGTGCTGATGTTCGCCTATGTGTTCGGCAGCTCGATCGAGATCCCCGGCGGCTCGTATCGGGAGTTCCTCGTCGGCGGGGCGTTCGCCCTGACGCTGACGTTCGGCGCCACCTTCACGGGCGCCGGCCTGGCGGACGACATGCAGAAGGGCATCATCGACCGGTTCCGGTCACTGCCCATGTCACGCTCGGCGGTGGTCTTCGGACGAACAGCCAGCGACGTGATCTACAACGCGCTGTCGCTGCTGGTGATGGCGGGTGCCGGCTTGGCGGTCGGATGGCGGATCCACAACGGGATTGGAAAGGCCATGCTCGGTTTCGGGCTGCTGCTCCTGTTCGCCTACTCCATCTCGTGGGTCATGGCCTATGTCGGGCTCTTGGTTCCGAGCGTCGAGGTGGTGAACAACGCCTCGTTCATGGTGATCTTCCCGCTCACCTTCATCGCCAACACGTTCGTCCCCGCCGACAACCTGCCGACACCGCTGCGGGTGTTCGCTGAGTGGAACCCGGTTTCGGCGGTGACCCACGCTGCGCGCCAGCTCTTCGGCAACATCCCGCCGGGAGCGGCGGAGCCGACCGCTTGGTCGCTCCGGAACCCGGCGCTCTACGCGCTGCTCTGGATCGCGATCATCATCGCCGTGTTCGCACCACTGGCCGTGCGCCGATATCGCCGGTCGCGGGCGCGGGCATGAGTCGACCGGCTTCACGCCGTGGGCGCCACCGCTCGGGTCGGAACCCATCCCTCTCGGCCGGCGGCGTTGCGGCACCAGAGCCAGCCGCTCTCGTCGTCCCGCTCGAGAACCTCCAGCGTCTCCCCGGAGACGGTCGACAGCACGGTCGTGTCGTAGCGGGTGACGACCGTTGCCCACCCGGAGTCGGCGTCGAGGTAGCGGCTCGGCACCCACCCCTCACCGGTCTCCGTCGTCACCAAGACGAACGCCGGCCAGGTCGTGTCCCGTTCGCCCACCTGGACGCGGTCTCCGGACGCGACCTGGATCGGGGGGCGCGGCGAGATCTCGTGCGACTCGATCGCTCGCACTCGTCCCCCCGCCATGCTGCTCGACTCCGCCAAGTGTCCACCCGGTTCGGATCTGACGCTCCGCTCGCGATGCAATGTCCAGCCGGCCATGGTATGCGTGGGCCCTCATGACGAATGTCGCAGCCTCCGCCGACGGCGTCCCGGTGCGCTTCCATGTGGACGGCTCCGGGCTGCCGGCTCTGGTCTTCGTCCACGGATGGTCGTGCGACCGGACCTACTGGAGCCGCCAGGTGGGCACCTTCGCCGAGCGGCACCGAGTCGTCGCCGTCGACCTGGCGGGCCACGGGGAATCGGGCTCCGGCCGGAGTGCGTGGACGATGCCCGCATTCGGCGACGACGTGGCCGCGGTCGTGGAGAGCCTCCAGCTCGACGAGGCGGTGCTCATCGGCCACTCCATGGGCGGCGACGTCGTCGTCGAAGCTGCCCGCAAACTACCGGGTCGGGTCACCGGCCTCGTCTGGGTGGACACCTACAGGACGCTTGGAGAATCGAGAACGTCCGACCAACTCGAGGCGTTCATAGCTCCGTTCCGCCGCGACTTCGTCACGGCGACCCGCAGGCTCGTCCACACGTTCTTCGTGCCGTCGTCCGACCCCGACCTCGTCGAATGGGTGGCGTCCGACATGTCGTCCGCGCCCGTCGACGTCGCGGTCGACGCCCTGGAGCACGCCTTCACCAACGACGGAGCCGTCGTCTCCGGTCTGCGAGAGCTCGACCTCACGGTGGTTGCCATCAACCCGGACTACCGGCCGACCGACGTGGCGGCCCTCGGCGCCCACGGGGTGGGCACCGTGATCATGCCAGGGGTCGGGCACTTCCCGATGATGGAGGACCCCGACGCCTTCAACCGGCTCTTGGGACGGACGATCGAGGGGATGCCATGACGCGCCGAAGGCAAGCTCACACCACTCGGCGGAGGTGGCTGGCCAGATCGCCCTTCCCCCCGACAGCGACCTGACCCAGCCCGAGCCAGCGTGCCATCTCGTGCAACTCGGCCGCCAGCTCCCGGGCGACGTGGACAGGATCGACGCCATCCTCGAGAAAGGCTCCCGGGACGTTGAGGACCCCGGCCTTGCGGTCGGCCTTGAGATCGACCCTGGCGACGAGGTCGTCGCCCAGCAGGAACGGGAACACGTAGTAGCCGTGGACGCGGTTGGGCTGGGGAACGTAGATCTCCACTCGGTAGTAGAAGTCGTGGAGGCGTTCGATGCGCTCCCGATTCCACATCAGTGGGTCGAAGGGGTTCACCAGCGCCCTCGCCCTGACACTACGCGGGATGACCGACCCGGCGAGCAGGTAGGCGGGCTTGGGCCAGCCTGCGACCTCGACCTCCACGAGCGAACCCTCGGCGACGAGGCCGTCGATCGCCGGCATGCCCTCGGCGACCCGAATCGAGAAGTAGTCGATGAGGTCGCGGGCCGTCCCCACGCCGAGGGCCTGCGCCGCCTGGAGGACGAGCTGCTTCTGCGCCGCCCGCCTGTCGGGCGCCGGGATGTCGAATTGCTCGGCCGGGATCACTCGCTCTGACACGTCGTAGTAGCGGGTGAAGTTGCGGCGGTGGGACACGGCGAGCCGGCCCGCCGCGAAGAGGTACTCGAGGGCGACCTTGCCGTCGGCCCAGCCCCACCATGGGTCCCCCCGCCGCCCCTGCTGCCCCGGCTCGTCGAGGTCGGCCGCCGTCAGGGGACCACGCTCGGCGACCTGCCGGTACACCGACTCGACATACCCGGGCGCCTTGGCCTTCAGCTCCCGGATCCTCCGCCAGTTGCCCTCGGCGTGCCGGTCCATGCGGTGCCTGAAGAGCGGGAAGTGCTCGATCGGCGAGAACGACGCCATCCGGGCCCAGTACTCGAAGAGTCGGCGTTCCTCCAGGGCACGCCACAGCAGGTCGGGGTCGTGCGGACCCAGCCGGGAGAACAGGGTGAGATGGTGGGCCCGCTCGACGACGTTCACCGAGTCGATCTGCAGGATCCCCATCGTGCGCACCGCCCGGCGCACGTGCCCGAGGTTCGGCGTCACCTCGGGACGCGGCGAGGCGAGTCCCTGGGCGGCGATCGAAGCTCGCCGCGCTTGCGCCAGCGTGAGCCGTCTCACTCGTCGATCGCTTGCGGCTCACAAGGTGCCCTGCGCATCGGATCGACCATAGCCAAGTGTGAGAAACAGCCGACGCGACACTCCGCCGGTCGGCCCGCCCCTCCCCTCCCGTTCTTGCGTCCCCACGTCGCACATATGCGACCGTGGGACGCCAGAGCGGGTCCTGTTGTGGACCCGTGTGCGGTCCGTCTACCCGAGGCGAAACGTAGCCGCCGCCCCGTGACTCTCGTGAGCCGGCACCTCCGGGTCAGTGCGGTGCGCCGACCGGGAAGCCGACGAGATCGGCGCTGACTCGCCACAGTCGGGCGGTGGTCGCCGAGTCGTAGGAGGACTTATGGGACTTCCTGGCCTTGCGGTTGGCGAAGTACTGGCCGGTGACACCCTCGGCCTCGGGCGAGCCGGCCAGGTAGACGGCGGTGTCCGCACCCCTCTCGGGGCTCTTCATGAAGGGTCGCATGGCGACGACCATCGGGGCCATCGCACGGGCGGGGTCCTCCGCACTGAAAGCGGTGCGGGTCATGCCGGGGTGCAGCACCGTGGCGGTGACCTTCGTTCCTTCGAGTCGCCCGGAGAGCTCATGGGTGAACATGACGTTGGCGAGCTTCGATTGGTTGTACGCCCGCTTCCCGGAGTACCTCCGCTCGCCCATCAAGTCCTCGAAGTCGATCTTGCCCAAGGCCTGTGCTCTGGACGACACGGTGACGACGCGAGCCGGCGCGCTGGCTGTCAGCCGATCGAGCAGCAGGCCCGTCAGCAGAAACGGCGCGAGGTGGTTGAGGGCGAACGTGCGCTCCAACCCGTCGGCCGTCACGTGACGGTGGGCCCAGAACCCGCCGACGTTGTTGAGTAGAACATCCAGCCGGGGGTAGGCGGAGAGAACCTCGTCGGCCAAGCGCCGGACCTCGGCCTGTGAGGACATGTCGGCGACGAAGACGTCGACGGCGGGGTTACCCGACTCGTCGGCGATGGCGGCAGCGGCCCGCTCGGCGCGCATTCGATCGCGCCCGGTGACACCCACGCGAGCACCCATGGAGGACAGGCCGATCGCCGCCGCCCTGCCGATCCCGCCGGTACCGCCGGTGATCAAGACGGTCTTACCCATCATCGAATGTGGGACGACCATCATCGGTGCACCGTTCTTCGTCGGTCGTTCGATCGCTTCATCTGCCTCTCTCTTCCCGACCACGCATCAGATCGTGATGGCGATCTTTCCTCGCGCTCGTCCGGATTCGAGGTGTCCCATGGCTTCGGACACCTGGGAGAGCGGGTAGGTCTTGTCGATGACCGGAACGACCTCGCCGCTCTCGATGAACGGGTTGAGCGCTTCCAGGTAGGAGTGGTCTTCCTTGGCGACGAGCATGGTGAGTCGCTGACGCACGAAGAGCGATAGGCCCACGGCACGGAGCTGGCGGTCGAATCCTCCGATGAGGTTGCCGCCCTCTTCCCCGCCGACGATGACGAGCGTCCCGGCGGGAGTGAGCGTCCGTCGCAGTCGGGAAAGCCCGCTGTTCCCGCCGATATCGAGTATGAGGTCGTACTGCCGGGCACCGTCGAGGTAGTCCTCCCGGGTGTAGTCGATGACGTGGTCGGCACCGATCGATCGCACGAGATCGACTTTCGAGATGCTGCACACCCCGGTGACCTCAGTTCCGAATGCTTTGGCGAGCTGCACGGCATAGGTGCCGACGCCGCCGGACGCACCGATGATGAGGACCTTCTGTCCTGCCTCGATGCGCCCGGAATCGCGCAGGCCCTGGAGGGCAGTCGAGGCGGAGATGGGAACGACCGCCGCCTGCTCGAACGTGAGATTCGCCGGCTTGTGGGCCAGCTTGTCCTCGCGAGCGGCCGCGTACTCCGCGAACGACCCGCGGCTGACGCCGAACACCTCGTCACCGGGCGCGAACCTCGTCACCTCGGACCCGACCGCCGCGACCGTTCCGGCCACGTCCAGCCCAGGTACGCGGTTCTTCGGCCGGCGAAACCCGAACCCCAGGATGCGCATCAGGTACGGCTTGCCGGTCATGAGATGCGCGGTGCCGCGATCCATCCCGGCGGCGCCGACCTTCACCAGCACCTCGTGCGGCGCGATGTCGGGGCGGTCGACCTCCGCCAGTCTGAGCACCTCGGTCGAGCCGTAACCGTCCTGGACGATGGCTCGCATCACACCACCTTCGGGGCGCTGCGGTGCAGGGCCTTCGACTTGTTCGCGGGCGCTCGGCGCCGCGACTTCGGGCGCCTGTTCGATTCGCTGCGCTTGTTCCATGGTCGTGTCCTATCTGCTGTGGAGCCGGGAGGGCGTCGATCCCTGCCGGTCTGACCGTACTAAGTACGCTTACTAAGTACGGTACAGGCTATGCTGCCGGTTGGCAAAAGGGACTGCCCTGGGCACGTGCGGAGTCCGGGCTCCGACGACAGGTGAGGATGTGACATGCCCGCAAGGGTCGGCGAGGGTGCGACGAAGCGGGTTCCGCTCAGCCGCGAACGGCTGCTCCGCAGTGCCATCGCCATTGCCGACGAGAGAGGCAACGCAGCGTTGACGATGCGGTCGCTCGCCCAGGAGCTCGGCGTCAAGCCCATGTCCCTGTACCACCACGTCGCCAACAAGGAGGAGATCCTCGACGGCATCATCGATGTCGTGTTCGGGGAGATCGAACTCCCCCCAGCCGACGCCGGCTGGCGGTCCGCCATGCGTCACCGTGCGATCTCTGCCCGCCGCGTGCTCGCAAGCCACCCCTGGGCCACCCCGCTCATGGAGTCACGAACGAACCCCGGCCCGGCCACGTTGCGGCATCACGACGCAGTGATCGGCTCCCTCCGCGCCGCCGGCTTCTCCATCCAGATGACCGCCCACGCCTACTCGCTGCTCGACAGCTACGTGTACGGCTTCGCCCTTCAGGAAGCCGTCCTGCCATTCGACAGGAAGACGGCTCCGGACGTGGCGGGGGCCATCATTGCGCAGTTCCCTTCCGACGAGTATCCCCACCTCGCCGAGTTGGCGACGGAGCATGTCCTCCAGCCCGGCTATGACCACGGCAACGAGTTCGAGATCGGACTCGAGCTGATCCTCGACGGTCTCGACAGGCTCCTGCATCCCAACTGAAGGCGGGAACACGTGCGAACTGGCTCCGAGGCGGCGGGGGGCCCCGAGTCCGGTAGTCTCGACCGACTCGACACGAGGAGATGACTTGTTCGCGGCGCTGGGCCGGTGGTGCTTTCGCAATCGAGGCAAGGTGGCCCTCATGTGGGTCGGGGCGCTGGTGCTCGGCGTCACCCTGACGAACGTGGTCGGCACCGCCTACAGCACCGAGTTCGCCCTACCCGACGTGGAGAGCAAGCGCGGCTTCGACATCATCGACGAGCACTTCACCGAGTCGGGGGCAGGCAGCGAAGGCGGGACGATCGTGTTCCGAGCCGAGCAGGGCGTCACCGACCCAGGGGTCCAGGCGGCGATGACCGAGTTCTTCGACGCTGCCGGTCAGATCGAGGGCATCACACTGGTGAGCCCGTACACACCCGAGGGAGCGCAACAGGTCGCATCGCAGGGGCCCGAGGCCGGACTGATCGCCTACGCGCAGATCGGTGTCCCGCGTGACATCACGCTCGAGGAGGCGACGGTCATCAGCTCCGAGCTGAAGGAGCTGATCCCGACGGTGGACGGGCTGCAAGTCGAGATCGGCGGGCAGATCTTCGCCGAGTTCGAGGTCCCGAGCTCGGAGTTGCTCGGCCTCGCTTTCGCCATCATCGTCCTCATCCTCGCCTTCGGCTCAGTGCTGGCCATGGGCCTCCCGGTCGGGATCGCGCTGGCAGGCATCGGGCTCGGCTCGTTGCTCGCCGGGCTCTTCAGCAACGTCTTCTCGATCCCCGACTTCGCGACGACGGTCGCAGTCATGCTCGGCCTCGGTGTCGGGATCGACTACGCCCTCTTCATCGTGACCCGCTATCGGGAGAACCTGCACAATGGGGCCTCGATCGAGGAAGCGACCGTCCTGGCCATCGACACCGCCGGACGGGCGGTCGCCTTCGCCGGCACCACGGTGGTCATCTCGCTCCTCGGCATGGTCTTGATGAACCTCGCATTCATCACGGGCCTGGCAGTGGCATCGGTCGCCGTCGTGGCGGTGACTGCGGTGGCGTCGCTCACGCTGCTGCCTGCGCTCCTCGGCTTCGCGGCGGAGCGCGTCGAGGTGACCAGATGGCGGGGATTGGCCGCGGCACTGCTCGTCGCCATCGGCCTGGTCGGTGTCGCCCTCGCCGTCCAGCCCCTGGCCATCTTCGGTCTGGCCCTCGCCGCCGTCGTGATCCTCGCCAGCCTGGCGGTGGCTCCGTTGCGCCGCGAGGTGCCCCGACGGGCACGTCGACCCCTCCGCGAGACCGTTGCCTACCGTTGGAGCAGGTTCATCCAGCGCCGGCCCTGGATCGCCGCCTTGTCCGGTGTCGTCATCATGGTGACCCTTGCGCTTCCCTTCTTCAGCCTCCGCCTCGCCTTCTCGGACGAGGGCAACTTCCCGGAGGACACGACGACTCGCAAGGCATACGACCTGCTCGCCGCAGGGTTTGGTCCCGGGTTCAATGGCTCGCTCATCCTGGCCACCGAGATCCCGAGCGGAGCAGACCCGGCGACGCTAGAAACGGTGAGCAGCGCGCTGGCGAGTGATCCGGGCGTCGCCTTCGTCACCCCGGCCATCCCCAACGACCCCGCCGCGCCGAGCGCCGCGCTGTGGCGGCTCTTCCCGACCACGGCACCACAGGATGAGGCGACCACTGAGCTCGTCTACCGGCTCAGAGACGAGGTGATACCGGGAGCCGCCGAAGGCACGGGGCTCGAGATCGCCGTCTCCGGGGGCGTCGCCGCCACCGTGGACTTCTCGGAGTACCTGACCGCGAGGCTGCCCGCCTTCATCGGCGTCGTCCTCACGCTCTCGTTCGTCCTGCTGATGCTCGTGTTCCGGTCACTGCTCGTACCGCTCAAGGCCGTGATCATGAATCTGCTCTCCATCGGGGCGGCCTACGGCGTCGTGACCGCCATCTTCCAGTGGGGCTGGCTCGGCGGCTTGATCAACATCGAACCGGCGCCCATCGAGCCCTTCGTGCCGATGATGATGTTCGCCATCCTCTTCGGATTGTCGATGGACTACGAGGTGTTCCTGCTGTCCAGGATCAGGGAGGAATACCTCAAGTCGGGTGACAGCCGAGTCTCGGTGGCCGATGGCCTCGCCGCCACTGCCCGGGTCATCTCGGCGGCTGCCGCCATCATGGTCGTGGTGTTCGGCAGCTTCATCGGTGAGAGCGATCGGATCATCAAGCTGTTTGGGATCGGCCTCGCCAGCGCCGTGGCGCTCGATGCCACCGTCGTGCGCATGCTCCTCGTCCCAGCGACGATGGAGCTCCTCGGTGACGCCAACTGGTGGCTGCCCAAGTGGCTCGATCGGCTCACCCCGAGGATCGCCGTGGAGGGCCACGTCCTCGAGGCGGCGCCACCGGAGTACGAGAACGTCTGAGTTCCGATCGGTGGGCCCGTCATCGCGTCACGAGGAGTCCGGGCACCGGCGACGTCCGGATCACGAGCCTCGCAGCGGGACGCCGGCCCCGCCGATGACGAGCATGGGCTGGCTGGGCCATACCGTTGACGCATTCCTGTAGCGTCGCGGCGATACCGCCAGTCGGGTGAGTGTGGAGACACGAGACGCATCGCCGGAGCCGCCTGGGCCGATCGAGCGCGAGCTTCCCGCCGTCGCCCAACGTCGCGAGATGCGGATCGCGGGAATCCGTGTCTCGGGTAGACGGCGCCGCCCCAGCGGCGAGAAGGCTCCGATGCATCGCGAGCTGCGCACCGCGGGGAAGGTGTGGCTCCTCAGCGGCATCGTCACCGTGGTGCTCTGGATATCACTGTTCGCCTTTCCGGCTACGGCCGACTGGTGGACCCGTCACGACAACGCTCTGTCGCAGCGGCTCGTTGCCATTCGCAGCGACCCCTTGACGACCATCGCCAACGCGGTCGCCGTGCTCGGCGAGACCTGGTTCGTTCGGATCCTGCGTGTAGGCACCCTGCTGGCGCTCGTCTTCGTACGTCGCTGGCGGCATTTCTTCGCGGTGATGATCACCGTCCTCGTCGTAGCGGGGGCCGTCGACGCGGTCCGTGAGGCGGTCGGGCGACCCCGGCCATTCGTCCCGATCATCGGTTCGTGGGAAGGACCGTCACACCCGTCGGCTCCCGTCGCGGCCCTCGGCCTGACGCTGACGGCGATCGCATACGCAATCGTGCCGCGTGGCCGCTGGCGCCGCTACGCCCTCGGCACGGCTGCCGCCCTCATCGTGCTCCTCAGCCTGGCGCTGCTCTACCTCGGCGTCAACCATCCGACCGACACGGTCGTCGCCGCGGCGTTCTCCGTGGCCGTGACCGTCGTCGTGTTTCGCTGGTTCGCGCCCGAAGCGGCGTTCCCGGTGACCTGGAAGCGGGGCGTCACGGCGCATCTCGACGTGACCGGTGCGCGCGGTGAGGCGATCTCACGCGCCATGGGAGAGCAGCTCGGCATGGAAGTGCTCAGTATCGAGCCGTTCGGCCTGGAAGGCTCGGGTGGATCGACGCCGCTGCGCCTCGAGGTTCGCGGTGAGCCCAACCAGCACGTTTTCGCCAAGCTCTACAGCCAAACCCATCTCCGTTCCGATCGGTGGTACAAGCTCGCCCGGACGATCCTCTATGGGTCACTCGAGAACGAGGTGCGCTTCACGTCGGTGCGGCGCCTGGTCGAGTACGAGGACTACGTCCAGCGCTTGATGCGAGATGCCGGCGTCGCCAGCGCAAGGCCTTTCGGCATCGTCGAGATCAGCCCGGAGCGGGAGTATCTGATGGTGAGCGAGTTCCTGGAGGGCTCGGTGGAGCTCACCCGGGCCGAGATCGACGACGAGGTCATCGACGACGCTCTCCGGGTGATCCGCTCGATGTGGGACGGCGGTCTCGCCCATCGCGACATCAAGCCGGCCAACGTCATGCTCAACGACGGACGCGTCGTGCTCATCGACGTCGCCTTCGGCACCGTCCGCCCCAGCCCGTGGCGTCAGGCGGTCGACCTCGCCAACATGATGGTCATCCTTGGGCTGCGAGTCGGTGCGCAGCGCGTGTACGACCGTGCGCTGCTGCAGTTCGCTCCTCGGGACATCGCCGAGGCCTTCGCGGCGACGCGCAGCGTCACCCTTCCGACACAGTCCCGCAGCTCCCTGGCGCTCTTCAAGCGAGAGCAAGGCATCGACCTGGTCGAGGAGTTCCGCCGACTGGCACCCGCCACCGAGCCGATCTCGATCCAACGGTGGACGCCGCGTCGCCTCTGGCTGACGCTGGCAACCGCACTGGTGGTCGCCCTCCTCGTAGTCCTGGTGGCCCAGGAGGTCGTGGGGGCGGGCGTCCTGTGAGGCATGGGATCACGATCGTGGCGCTGGCTTCGGCTCTGACCGCGTGCGGCAACCTGGGGCTCGGCGAAGCCGACTGCACGCCTAGTCAGCGCTCCGTGTCCCCGGCGACCATCCTCACCGTGCAGGCAGTTCCTTCGGCAAGGTACACGCCTTGCCTGGACGAGCTCCGCCTCGGCTGGGACGAGGTGCACTGGTTCTTCGAAGACGGCCGGGCCGGCATGGAGATCGTCCACACGTTCGACCCGTTCCTGACCGTGACGGTGACGGAGTCGTGTGACGTCTCTACCGCGGAGAGCGTGACCTCCGGACATGAGGACATCGAGCGCTACGAGGACGTCACGTCGCAACCGCCTCAGATCACGATAACCATCGTCCCCGCCGGCGAGGAACCCATGGTGCGGGCCCGCTCGAGTGCCGACGAGCTCAGGGGAGCCGAGATCGACCACCGCCCAGTCATACTGACGATCGACGACCGCCTCGACGAGCCGATACGCTCACGCGTCGACCGGGCCGTGCAGCAGGCCGATTACGTTTGGATCATCGACGAGCTCGACGCCGCGGAGGGAACCGTCGAGCTGCGCGGGAGCGATCCGGCGGTCACGGCCCGCGGGATCACGCCGGACAAGGCGCTCGAGATCATCGAAGAGAGCGTGCCGAACGTCTTCTACCGGGGCTCCTGGTACTTCACCTTCGAAGGAGGGTGTATCACATACGGGTTCGACGCCGAGGGATCCGTCGCCGAGACGGTCGCCGACGACGCCGAGG
The DNA here is from genome assembly GCA_036396535.1 of Acidimicrobiia bacterium. Taxonomy (NCBI): domain Bacteria; kingdom Bacillati; phylum Actinomycetota; class Acidimicrobiia; species Acidimicrobiia bacterium. Next base: position 51,004 of record DASWKR010000072.1, read on the forward strand.
ATGCGATCGGGTTCTACCCGGCGGCGGAGCTACGCGAGGCGGCACGGCGTGACGGTTACGACGTCGGAGGCTGACACGAGACCCATGCATTCGATGTTCGCGGTCGCTGTCGACGGCGGCGACGCTCCTCAGGCTCGGCCACCCCGCTGTCCAGGGGAGGATGCGCGCCACCGAGACGTCCCGATCAGGCGGCTCGGCGGAGGGGTCATCGTGCTGTGCCGGCGGGGCGTCTCACCTGCGTCGAAGGAGAGAGTGGGAGCATGACGCTTCAACGCGACGCTCCGGTCCTCGAGAGGCTGTCGACGCTCGACCGGTTCCTTGCGCTGTGGATCGGCGCTGCCATGGTCGCCGGGCTCGTCCTGGGACGGCTGATTCCGGACCTCAACGACTGGCTCGACACCGTCAAGATCGGCAGCGTGTCACTTCCCATCGCCGTAGGCCTGCTGGCGATGATGTACCCCGTGCTGGCCAAGGTCCGGTACTCACAGATCGGCGATGTCGCCACCGACCGCACACTCATGGCCACCTCGCTGACTCTCAACTGGGTCGTCGGCCCGGCCCTCATGTTCGCTCTCGCGTGGCTGCTGCTCCCCGACCTGCCCGAATACCGCACCGGGCTGATCGTCATCGGGCTGGCCCGCTGCATCGCCATGGTCCTGATCTGGAACGATCTCGCCTGCGGAGACCGGGAAGCTGCCGCGGTCCTCGTCGCCGTGAACTCTGTCTTCCAGATCGTCGCCTATGCCGTCCTCGGCTACCTCTATCTCGAATTGCTCCCGGGATGGCTCGGCCTCGATACCACCAGTCTGGACGTGTCGATGTGGGAGATCGCAAGGATCGTCCTCGTCTTCCTGGGCATCCCCCTCGTCGCCGGATACGTGACGCGGCGATGGGGTGAACACAGCCGCGGGTTGGAGTGGTACGAGAACCGGTTCCTCCCCAGACTCGCCCCTTGGGCCCTCTACGGGCTCCTGTTCACGATCGTCGTGCTCTTCGCCCTCCAAGGGGAAACCATCACCGCCCGACCCTTCGATGTCGCCCGTATCGCAATACCACTCCTCCTCTACTTCGTCCTGATGTGGGCCTCTTCCTTCGCCTTGGGTTTGCGCCTTCGCATGCCCTACCCCAAGAACGCGTCGATGAGTTTCACCGCGGCCAGCAACAACTTCGAGCTCGCCATCGCCGTTGCCATCGGCGTGTTCGGGGTGACGTCAGGCGAAGCTCTCGCCGGCGTCGTCGGACCCCTCATCGAAGTCCCGGTCCTCGTCGGACTTGTCTACGTCGCCCTCTGGGCGCGGCGACGCTTCTACCCGACCTCCACGCTGGAGCCGGCGTGAGCAGGGGACCGAAGCATGGCGTCGTGACTTGATCAGCCCAGACCCACGGGTCCACAGGGTGAGTCGGCCGGAGAGCACGGCAAGATCCGCGGCAACTCAACCGGCATCAAGGCCGATACCGGCTCGATCCCAAACGGGTTCCGGCTGGGCCCCGCCGAACTCCTCTGTACCGCCCTCGCGTCTGTGCCGCGACGAGCCGTCCGAACTGAGTCGCCGGGCTTCGGCTGATCTATGTCAGCGGCCGCCCGGTCTCGTCCATCCACTCCTCCGGGTGAACGCCGAGAGCCTCGGCAACCCGATTGATGTAGTTGAACCAGGCGCACACCTGCACCGCGTCGTGGACCGCACGGTCGTCCCAACCGGCGCGGCGCAGCTCGTCGACGTCGCCGGCGGTGCAGGCGATGGGGGTGAGGGTGAGCTTCTCGGCGAAGGCGAGGAGCGCTTCGGTCGCTTCGTCGAGGCCGGCGGTACGCCAATCCTCGGTGAACCGGTCCACCATCTGTTGGTCGGCGACCTCCAACCTGAGGTCGTGTAGATGCGCCCGGATTCAGTAGTGACAGCCGTTCGCCTTGGAGGTGACAACGGCGATCATCTCCCGCTGTGCCCGGCTCAGCGGTGACTCACCGAACATGACGGTGGCGTAGAAGCGCATCGAGTCACCCATCGCCGGGCCGTTCTGGCTCATGATCGAGACGATGTTCCAGATGCGTCCCGCTCGGCGCATCGCCTCGTCGTAGGCACGCTTCGTCGCCCCGGTGGCGCTCTCGGGCGGGATCTCCTCGATGTGCGGCACGACCCCCACGGTACCGTGGGCACACCTGCCGTGGCTTCTTCGGCTTCGCTCGGGCGCGGCTGTCGGATCAGGCATCACCTGCCGGCGGACCGGACGTGTCTGTCGCTCTGACTGGTGTCGTATGTGCCGTCTTCAGGCGATGTCGACGACAACCTTGCCCAGGGCGCGACCCTCACCGACCTCCGCCAGCGCTCGAGGCACCTCATCGAGCCGATACGTGCCGTGGATGTGGATCTGGAGGTCGCCTGAGACGCACAGATCGGCGACGGGCTCGAAGTGCGACGGGCCCGGCTTCACGACGAGCAGGCCCAGCCGGCGGCCCGTGAGCCGACCGGCGATGGCCCCGATCGTCACGACCCTCAGCAGGGCCGACACGGACCCGCCGACGCAGCGGTAGCGACCGCCGCGAGCCAACGCCCGTCGGTAAGCGAACACCGAACGGTGGGCGACGAGATCAAGTACGAGGTCGTACGTTTCGCCGCGGGTGAAGTCCTGACTGCGATGGTCGATCACCTCGTCGGCTCCCAGCGACCGCATGAACTCGAGCTTGCCGGCATTGTCGACGGCGGTCACGTGCGCACCGGCACGCTTGGCGAGCTGGATGGCGAAGGACCCCGATCCGCCGCCGGCACCGTTGATCAGCATCCGCTGCGCTTCCCCCACTCCGGCGGTTCCCTGGAGCGCGATAGCACCCGCCTGCGGGATCGTCGACGCCTCGGCAAAGGTCAACGATTCCGGCTTGTGGGCGAGCGCCGACTGGCGCGCAACCGCGTACTCGGCGAAGCCGCCCATCTGGATCTCGCCGTACACCTCGTCGCCGGGACGGAATCGGGTGACGGCGGACCCGACGGCCTCGACCCGCCCGGCGATGTCGGAGCCGAGCGTCCGGCGCGCCGGTGCGCGCAGCCCGCCGATCCGTGCGTACAGCGGGGTCCCGCGCAAGCACTCCCAATCAGAGAGGTTGAGCGACGTCGCCGCCACCGCGACGAGCACCTGGTTGGCGTCAGGAGACGGCGCCGGGACCTCCGCTACCCGCAGCACGTCGGGCGGGCCGTAACGGTCGTAGACGACTGCCCTCACACCGACCTGCCATCGGATCTCGGGTCGACGAAGCGGGACACGCGGCACAGCGTACGCGAAGAGCATGGGGGGCCGGCATCACGCGGGCAGCCGTTGAGTGATCCTCCGGGTCGTCCGAGCTCGCCGGCGCGGGAGCAGCTCGTGTCAGTCATCCCAGCGGGTGAGGATCGGCCCCGCGATACCGGGTACGGGCAGGGACGTCGCCTCCGACTCGACCGCCTCGCGTGCGCCGCGGGAGATGCGTCGCCAGGTCTGGATCGTCACCGTGTGCTGGGAACGCCGCCACGTCCCGACGATCTCGCCGTCGACGAGGATGGCGCCCGGCCACACGCGAGAGGTCCACAGGGCGGCGCGATGATCGGCTTGGGCGACCAGGAGCTGGCGGTCGTCACCCTGGAGGAGGTAATAGGCGTCCCCGCTCGGGAGGAGCCGGGCGGGTGCTACCGGCCCGGGGGCGGCGCGGAAAGCCGGCTCGTCGCGGGTGAGGATCCACGCCTCCCCGATGGGGGTCCTCGCCGGGGTCAGCGATCTGCGAAGGGCGTCGAACGCCGCGATGCCCGACCGTGAGGCGATCCCGGCCCAGGCGGCGAAGGCTTCGGGGGTGGCGGGACCGAATGTGTGGAGGTACCGGCGGGCGAGCTCGAGGCGGGCGTCCCGTGGTGCGACGTCAGGTGGCGGCACGGTCCAGATGATCGGTTGTCGAGCGCCGTCCCACCGAATCACGACCGTGCCGGTGGTTGCCGCGTACCTGAGCCGGTTGTGTTGCTCGCCGAGGGCGCGCCCTGCCTGACCGTACGCCATCCGGGTCCCGTCCAGAAGGGCGCCCAGGCGACCGGCGAGATCCTCGGCGATCCGCCGGGCGCCTGCATCGTCGGGCAGCCTCCCCAGCGTGAAGATTGCGAGATCGCGTTCGGCGACGACGTAGGCGCTGTACCGCGGACCCCAGATCTGGACGAGGGAGGGATCCTCCCAGGTCGTGGGCTGGGTCCCCTCGAGGCGGGCGTGGATCGAGAGGAGCGCGGCTCGAGGCATGCTGTCCTGCAGGCCCACCCAGGCGGCTCGGCGTAGCGAGCGCCGTCCGGGTGGGAGCCGCTCGTCGAGTGCTCCCACCCGCCGCCGGAAGGCGAGTATCTGCGCCCGCGTGAGGTCGAGCCGAGGCGTCGTCACGTCACGCCTCGACCCGAAGTGCCGGTTCGAGCATCGAACGCACCGACTGTGCACCGGCTGTCACGACGTCGTACCGCAGCATCCCCGCACGGTACCGCGTGTTGCCGCGACGGCTCGCTCCCGGAGGACGTGCCGACTCGAGGAGCGTCACTCGTTGCACGGACCAGACCGGCCTTGCGGCCGACGGGTTCGATGGTGACAAGGCCGTCGCCGATCATTCAGACGATGGCGGCGATCCGCTCGACCATCTCGACGAGGAGGCCGTCGTCCATTGCGAAGTTGACACGGACATGTCCCTCTCCTCCGGGGCCGAACAAGGCACCTTCGGAGACCGCCACTCTCGCCCGCTCCAGCAGGACCGCCCCGGGCGGATCCCATCCGTAGGCGCTGAGATCCACCCAGGCGAGGTATGTGGCCTCGGGCCTCGTGTAGCGCCCTCCGGGGAGCAGTTCGGCCAACAAGCTGCCGAGAGTCGCCCGCTTCGCCTCGAGCCTCGCCAGCACGTCCTCCAACCAGCTCGTGCCGTCCCGGTACGCGGCAGCGCTCGCCAGCAGGCCGAAGGTTCCGACCCCCCACATGTGAGGAACGAAGTGTCGAGACCACACATCGACATCGTGGTCGTTGGTCAGCACCACCTGGGCCGCCTTGAGACCGGGGAGGTTCCAAGCCTTCGTTGCCGCGGTGACGGTCACCACCGTGGCCGGGGACAGGCCGGCGGCTACCACATGACTGTGTCCGGGGAAGGTGAGCGGCGCATGGATCTCGTCGGCGACCACCCGCCCTCCGTGGCGCTCCGCAACGGCGACCACATCTGACACCTCGGAAGCCGTCAGACTCCGGCCGACCGGGTTCCATGGATTGCAGAGGACGATCGACCCGGCCCCGGCGGCGAAGGCACGATCGATCCCGTCGAGGTCGAGGCACCAGCGACCGTCCTCACCTGGGTACGACCTCACGAGGATGTGCTCCCGGCCTGCCGCCGCCACCATCGTGAAGAACGGGTGGTAGATCGGTGGGTGGAGGATCACCGGCGAGCCGGGGGCAGTGAGATGCATCACGGCCCTCCGAAGACCCTCGACGACGTCGGGCACGTGAAAGACCCGACCGGGATCCACCCGCCAGCCGAAGCGTCCGGCCCAGAATACTGATGCCGTCTCGGCCACGGCGTTCCAGGCAGCCGGGTAGGGATACCCCGTGTCCGCTCTGTCGACCGCAGCGTGGAGCGCCTCAGTGATGGCGGGTGCAAGACCGAAGTCCATCTCCGCCACCCAGGCACCGATGACGTCACTCTCGAAGGAGTTCCACTTGAGTCCGGGGCGGGGTGTCACGCGCCGCTTGACTATTGCAGAAGCCGACAGCCATCGCCGACGGATCTCCCGACCAGCCGTGCTCGCCGGTGGTCAGTCAGCGGCCGGCCACCAGCCAGCCGGGCTCGGGATCGCCGAACTTGTCGAGCAGGTAGTCACGCGACGCCTCAACGGCCCTGCGCGGCGCATCGAGCGACGCCTCGAGCTTGAAGTCTTCCTTGAGCACCTCGCCATCGACGAGCACGGTCTTCACGTTCGAGATGTCGGCCGCGCAGACGACCGCACCCACGGCGTCGATGATCGGCGCGATGTTCACGGCCGACCCGTCGATGATCACGACGTCCGCCTTCTTCCCGGGGGTCAGCGACCCGGTGCGATCGGCGATCCCCGCCACCTCGGCTCCACCGATCGTGGCCCACGAGAGTGCGTCACGCGAGGTGATCAGACCGGGCGATGCCTGCAGGCCATCCAGGCCGTCGTCCCAAGCCGCCTGATGCTTGCGCCCGCGCTCGGTGCCGAAGACAGCGTGCATCTGGGTGAACTGATCCGCCGGTGCGGTCGTCGCAACGTCCGACGAGAGCCCGATCGGAATGTCGTACTCGACCGCGGTGACCGCCGGCGCCCACCCGTGTCCCATCTGGATCTCGATCTGCGGTGCGAAGCTGACGTTCCCCCCGGAGTCGCGAACCAACTGCCACTCCTCGTCGGTGAAGTGCGAGGCGTGGACGTAGGTCGTGCCGGGATAGAGGAGATCCATGTCGCGCAACGCGGTGATCTGCCCCTTCGTGTAGCCGAACCGGTCCATGGCGACGTGCACCGTGATGTCGATGCCGAGCTCCTTGGCCAGCTCCCAGTCATGACGCACGACGTCCGGCTTGCAGAAGCCCGGTCCTCGTGTGGCGAGTCCCATGGTGATCCGGCCGTCGTCCGAGCTGAAGTACTGCGACCGGAGGCGGCGGGCCTCGTCACCGTCGGAGGTCAGCACACTGCCGGTGTAGTCGGGTCCGAACCACCAGTCCACGAGCGAGGTGTTCGGAAAGCCATAGGCGAAGACCGATCTGATGCCCGTCCCCTCGAGGGCGTTGACCGAGGCGTCGGCGTGCTCGGGGGTGTTCATGATGTGCGCCCAGTCGACGAGCGTCGTGATGCCGGCGTTGATGCACTCGAGGGCGCCCCACTGTGTGGCCGAGTGGACGTCCTCCGGCCGATAGTGAGGGGCGAACTTGTCGAGGATCGCGCTGAAGTAGGTGATGAGCGCGAAGTCGGGGGCACACGTCCGGATGCACGTCTCCCACGTGTGCCGATGTGTGTCGATGAAGCCCGGTATGACGATGTCGCCGGATGCATCGATGACCCGAGCGCCATCGGTCGAAAGGTCCTTGCCGATCGCGGCGATCTTGTCGTCCTCGATCAGCACGTCGGCGTTCGGCATCTCGCCGAGGTCGGGGTCCTGGGTCAGCACGATCCCGCCGCGGATGAGGGTTCGGTCAGTCACAGGCTCGGTCCTTTCTCCTTGCGCTCGGTCCCACCGGGTGACGAAGCCGTGCCAACGCACTGAGTCGGCGGCCGATACCTCAGCTCCCGGCACGTCATTCGCACTCGCTCAGGATCGTACCCGACACGACGCTCGCTTCACCGATCGCACTGAGTCCCGGGCCCACGACAGCGGCCCGGGCGATGATGGGCAGCTCAGGGCTCCTCGATCGAGTGAGAGGAGCGGGCGGGGCCAAGCAAGTCCCACCGGTTCCCGGCGATGTCGCGGAACACGACGACTCTCCCGTACTCCTCGTCGCGTGGCTCGCTGACGAACTCGACCCCGCGGGCGAGCATGCGCTGGTAGGCGGAGTCGAAGTCTTGGACCCTGAAGAAGAACCCTACGCGCCCTGCGGTCTGGCTACCGATCACCGCCTCTTGGTCGACTCCGTCGGCCCTGGCAAGCAGGATGCCGGTCTCGGCGCGAGGCGGGCGCACGACGACCCACCGCTTGGGCGAGCCGCTGGTTGTGTGGCTTGCCGAGTCATCCAACAGCTCGAAGCCCAGCACGTCCACGAAGAACTCGATCGCCCGGTCATAGTCGGCGACGACGATGGTGACCAGCTCCAAACGGTCCACGACTCCAAACTAGATGCCGGATCAGGTTCATGACCGACCGTCGGAACCGGCTACTCCGAGGTGTGCCCTACGGAGGCGCTCCTCTCGCAGCGATCCTCCAGCCGCTGCGGGACTCAGTGTCAGACAAGCTCGGCCAGCCACGATGCGAGGTGAGGATCGCCTTCGAGAAGACGGATCAGATTGCGGCGAACCGTGGTGGCGAGATCGTCGGGGTGGACGGCGCGGAGCCGGGCCAGCTCCCCGACAACATCTCCCAGGTGCGCCGGGTAGCCGGTATCGCCGGTCAGCCATCGGTATCCGCCAGGGTTGTCGGTCTCGGTGAGGAGCTGGTCGGCCGGTATCGCCTGCGCCACATCACGGAGGTGCGCCGAGTGCAGAACCTCTACGCCCACCGTGAAGAGGTAGCCGGCGGCGACCATCCGTTTGAGAACGTCGAGAGGGCCCGAGTACCAGTGGACGATCGCTCGCTCGACCCCGTGGGCCACCAGCATGTCGAAGGTGTCCTGCTCGGCTCCTGCGCAGTGGAGATTGACCAGCTTCCCCTGTGCCTTGGCCAGCGCCAGCTGGATGGCGAACACTTCGCGTTGAGAACCGTACTGGGCGGCGTCGGTGACGAAACGATGATCGAGCCCGATCTCGCCGACCAGCGGCGACCCGTCGACCAACTCCTCGATCTCGGCGAGCGAATCGACGAATACCGGCGCCTGCTCTGGATGGATGCCGAACGACGGCACCACGAGTCGAGACCGGGCGGCAATGGTCTGGGCCCGGGCGTACGACTCAGGGTCCACCGACACGCTCATGGTGAAGATGCGCCGCTGCTCTATGACGGCCAACACCTGATCGATCTCAGCGTCGTCGTACTTGTCGAGGTGGGCGTGGGCGTCGACCAGCATCACAAGCGTCCGATCTCGTGGCGTCTGAAGTTACCGCCGGCACGGACACAGCCGCCACCCGCATCGTCTCCCGGACTGGAGAGCGTGGCGGACTCGGTCGGGATGGCCGACCTGAGCATGTGACTCCACCCAAGACAGGCCCGGACCGACGGGCGGAATGCGCACGAGAATGACTCCGTCGGAGTGTCCTCCAGGCGGCGTCAGTCGGACTGCGTATCCGAAGAAGGCCCCCCGGTCCTCCAGGGGGCCTCAGTCTCTTCAGTTGTCTGGCTAGACCTGTGTCGGTTCCAGCCTCACGGGTCCTTCTCAGGATCCGTGGGTGCGGACTAGATCGACTCGACTTCCTCGTTGATCTCGATCCTCGGGGAACCGACGACGCCGGCTTCGGACATCTTGGCCTTGAGGTCCGGGTTATTGATGAATCCCTTCGCCAACTCGAGAGTGTCGAAGCCGGCGACAACGGTCACCATGTTGGGATCGTCGACCGAGCGATTCACTCTCGCGTACTTCGCTCCTCCGGATGTGGGAGGGAACGTGTCGTACACGGCCTTCCACGTGGCGTAGTCGCTGACTGAATGGCGGAATGCAGTGGTAATCATGAGTTTCTCCTCATATAGCTGCTGTAGTGATCCATACTCTAACACATTCTTGGAATTCTAGTTTCCTTTGGGAATTCTGCGTCGACTGTGGTAGTTTGCGCTAGAGTTGGAGCACCGATGCAGCTCAGCCTCAAACGAAAAGGCGACTACGCCGTCAGGGCGATGATCTCGGTTGGACGGCACTATGGGACCGGTCTGCGCCAAGCGCGTCAGATCTCCGCCGAGATGCACATCCCCTACAAGACCTTGACCCTGATCCTGGCCGGACTGGTCGGCGAGGAACTGCTGGTAGCCACCCACGGGCCTAACGGAGGCTATCGCTTGGCCCGGCACCCCAGCGACATCAGCCTCCTCGATATCGTGGAAGCAGCCGAAGGACCCGCCACCTTCGACCATTGCGTCCTGCGCGATGGTCCCTGTGACTGGAAAGAGACCTGTCCGGTTCACGACACCTGGGCACGCACCCAGGACGCCCTCACCCGAGAACTGGCTTCAACTTCCCTCGCAGAAGTGGCCGCAATCGACGCCGCCATCGAAGCGGATGAATTCCAGCCCGAGGCCCCGCCCCATACCCGGCCCACGGATCGACACGGCAACCGCAACTAGCCAGCCGTTCACGAACGGACTTCCAACACCCGCAAGACGCACCAACTGACGTGCCCACCGCGACGACCCTATCGCCGCCGCCGGCAGCGCCTCCGCCCCATTCCCCCCTCTACTGCTTGAGGACGCCCTCCAATCGGGCGTCAATCTCGGCGCCGCCGTCGTCGCCCAGGACATGACGCCGACCCCGAGCCGCGGAACCCAACAAGAAGTCGATGCGGGACAGGTTCGCCACCTGGTCCGGCCAGGCGCCTTCTTCGGATGCAGCTACTTACTCAGTCGCCGATGAAGTCGTTCAACAGATCGGCGAAGCGCTCGGGCTCATCCAGATGGGGGAAGTGCCCGGCGCCCTCGAACAACTCCACCCGGCTTCCCGGAAACGACTGTTGAGCCGTGGCGGCGTGCCACGGCGGGATCATCCGGTCACGGGTGCCCCAGACGATCAGCGTCGGTATCTCGACCGCCAGAGGCAGGTGATCGTGGGCGGTGACGGTCTGGCCCCCCGGGTCGATAACAGACCGGGTCGTGGCAAGGAAGGCACGCCGGCTGTCGGCGTCGGCGAGCGACACGAAGCCTTGCCAGGCCTCGGCGATGTCCCAACTGGCCCGCCATCCCACCTTGGCCAGGGCCCGGCCCAGCGCCTTGCCCTGGTTCTGGACCCAGGCGGAGGCGATCAGAGTCAGGACGAGTTCGGCGCCGGGCAGTGCCGCCGACCGCAGGAGCGGGCTCACCGACCGTCCCAGACCTCCACTCGCCACAAGGGCGAGACGGTCAACCCGCTCCGGGAACAGGTAACAGAACTGCATGGCGATGCCGCCGCCCAGCGAATGCCCGACCAGTGTCACCCGATCCACCCCCAGGCGGTCGAGCAGGTCGCGCAGCGTGGCGGCGTGGGCGCCGAGGGAGTAGTCTCCCATCGGCTTGGCGGATGCCCCGTGCCCGAACAGGTCGGGGGCCAGGACCCGGTGACGGTGGTCGAGCTTGCCGACGAAGTGCATCCAGTTCCGATGCGAGCTCAACAGGCCGTGGATGAACAGCACCGCCGGACCGTCCCCGCTGTCCACGAGCCACAGATCGTGGCCGTGCAGTGTCTCAGTGCGCGTGTTGACGGCCGTCATGTTGTGGTCCGCATCCACGAAAGGTAGCCGCCCAGCGAACCGCACGGACGGCCATACCTTTCGGGCCCCAATCGAAACGGGCCAAACCTCGTGCTCCCCCAGGTCATGGCTCCCACGCCGCGTTGGGGGACCCTCAGGTCGCCGTGTCCCAGGCGATGCGGGTGTGCCATCGTTCCCCTCAGTCCGTTCTCCTCAGGTCGAGATCGACAGCGATGGGAAGTGCCGTCTCCCGCCAACCGGTGAGGTCGCCGGAGTAGCGGGCGGTGTACTTGTCGTGAACCGCATCGCGAGCGAGTCGGTCCTCATGCGGTGCGGTCACGAGGCGAGCCGTGCCGGCGTACTCGTCGGCGCCGACGCGAACCCGGACGGCAGGGGTGCGCGTCAGGTTGCGAACCCAGTCGGAACGGGTCCCGCCGCCGGAGAGCATATAGATGGTGGAGTCGACGTGGGCGAACCAGATCTCGATGATGTGGGGACGCCCGGTGACTCTCCCTATGGTGGTCAGGTCGATCACCAGATGACGGTCGAGGGCCGTGCTCCCCGTCATAGCTCTCAGCTTCCTACCTCGGCGAGTTGGGGCATGACCTCGATAGCCAAGAGTTCGATGGCGTCGGGGTTGGGGACGTCGGCGGTGTTGATGATCACCTGCTGCGCCCCGGCGTCGGCGAGACGGACGAACCGGTCGACCAGCTCATCGGCGGATTCGGGCGTGGACCGCCAGGCGTTGGGGGTGAACAGGCTCACCGATTGCAGGGTGGTGCGCTCGATCTCCTCATAGGGACGTCCGACGGCTTCGCAATGCTCGGCGAGGATCCGGTACTTGTGACGGAGCTGGTCGGGATCGCCGAAGAGGTTGGAGGCGTCGGCGTAGCGGGCGACGAGGCGGAGCGTCTTCTTCTCGCCGCCTCCGCCGATCATGATCGGCACCCGGGGTCGGGAGATCGACTGGGGCACGTTGAGGAGACGTTCGGCGGTGAACTGGCGGCCTTCGAAGCGTGTTTCGCTTCCTCGTTCTCCTTCGAACATGTGGTGGGCGATCTGCAGTGTGTCTTCGAGTATCTCGAATCGGGTCTTGGTCTCGGGGAAGGGAAAGCCCAGTCCCACCGACTCGGCCTGGTTCCAGCCGGCGCCGAGGCCGAGCCAGGCCCGTCCCCCGGAGAGCACGTCGAGGGTGGTGGCCGCCTTCACCCACAGCCCAGGGTTGCGGTAGTGGACGCCGCCGACCATCAGGCCGAGGCGGGCCCG
>DASWKR010000073.1 GCA_036396535.1 Acidimicrobiia bacterium
GGCTCGGATGCCGGAATCGGGGCGATGAACAACGACGTGCGGTTCCACGACGGCACCGTCAACGGCGACGGCTTCGAGTTCGACGGAACCATCGACGAGGTGGTCACGTATCCGACGGCGCTCGGTGCGGCCCGAATCGCCACCCACTACACCGCCGGTGCCGCCACCCCAGGTGACACCCCGCCAACCATCGGATTCTCCAACCCGACCAACGGCGCCACCGTCGCCGGCACCATCACGATCCAGCTCATGGCGGGAGACATCGAGGATGCCCCAGGGACGCTCGACGTCGAGGTCTCGATCGACGGGGGTGGTTTCCAGGATGCCGCCTTCAACGCCGGGTCGGGCTTCTACGAGATCGCATGGAACACGACGGCCGTCGGCGACGGCGTCGTCAACCTGACCGGCAGGGCGACCGACTCCGACGCCAACGTCGCCAACACGGCCATCGCGGTGACCGTCGCCAACTCGGGACCGTCGTACGTCGACGTCATCGGGGCCGACAACCCGACCATCTGGTACCGGCTCGGCGAGTCGACGGGAACCGTGGCCGCCGACGAGACGGGAGCGCTCGACGCGGCGTACGCCGGCAGCCCGGGCCTCGGAGCCGCCGGCCTGATCGCCGGGGATGCCAGCTCGTCGGTCGCCTTCGACGGCAACAACGACGTCGTCGAGGTCCCGGACTCCAGCCTGATCAACGTCGGTGGAAAGGCGCGGATGACGATCGAGCTGTGGTTCAACGCAGACGACGTCACCACCCGCCAGGTGCTCTACGAGCAGGGCGGGACGGCGAAGGGCATGGCGATCTACCTGGACGCCGGTCAGCTGTACGCCGGCGCGTGGAACCTGACCGGAGGCACCACATGGGGCCCGGCCTTCGTCTCGACGCCGGTGGCCACCGGGTCCACCCATCACGTCGTCCTGTCCTTCGACGGCGCAGGAGGCCGCCTCGACGCATACGTGGACGGCGCCAGCATCGGGTTGGCGACCGGGCTGGCGAATCTCGGCAGCCACGGATCCGATGTCGGGATCGGCGCCATGAACGACTCCGTGATGTTCCACGACGGAGGCTCGACCGGTGACGGCTTCGAGTTCGACGGGCGGATCGACGAGGTGGCGATCTACTACAACGTGGCTCTCGACGCGGCTGCGGCTTCCGCGCACCATGCGGCGGGTTCTTGAGGCCGGCCCGTCCACCACATAGCCCGGCGGCCATGCGAGGATCGACTGTATGCGTTTGAGACACGCCGTGGTGGCGGTCGCGACGGCGGCGGCCGTGCTTCCGGCGGCGGCATCGCCGGCGGGTGCGGAGCTCACGGACGATGTCGTCAGGACGTGGGGCGTCTCCGGGCTCGCACCTGCGGTGACCACGGCGATACCTTCCGAAGTCTGGGCGATCGAGCAGATCGGCAACACGATCTACGTGGGTGGCCGCTTCACGACGGTGATCGAGCGGCGCAACCGCGAGGAGTACGACCAGCCGTTCCTGGCCGCCTTCGACGCCACCACGGGTGATTGGATCGACTGGTGGCGCCCCGACCTCGACGGGAGCGTCTTCTCGCTGCAGCGGTCACCCGACGGGTCGCGTCTGTTCGTGGGTGGCGAGTTCGCGACTGTCAATGGGCATCCGATGACATCGGGGCTCGTGGCGCTCGACCCTGCCTCCGGCACCATCGACCCGTCCTTCCGAGCGTCGCTCGACAACTTCTTCTCGCCGAACCCCGGGGTCGTACGGGACCTCGCCATCCGTGGCACCTGGTTGTACGCCGCCGGGAACTTCACGCACGTCACGACGTTGCCCAACTTCACGCGGAGGGCGGTGTCGAAGGTCATGCGGGTCTCGCTCGCCAACGGCGAGGTCGACCTCGATTGGCGGCCGACGGTGACCGGAGGGTCGGTGTGGGGCATCGCTCCGAGCCCGAACGGCCAACGCGTCTATCTGGCTGGGATCTTCGAGGCCGTCAACGGCGAAGACGACTCGGAGTACTTCTGGACCGTCAACGGGACGAATGGCGCCACGGTCCAGGGGCTCGAGCCGATCCAGTTCAACGCCAATCAGCGTGACCAGTTCGACGTCGCCGCGGTCGGCGACAAGGTGTTCCTCGGCGGTTCCCAGCATTTCCTCCAGGTGCTCGACGCGGCGGACCTGAGCGTCGAGCAGACGTTCTTCACCGGTCAGGGCTCGAACAACCTCACCGGCGGGGGCGACTTCCAGGATCTCGAGGTCGTCGGGGACAGGGTGTACGCAAGCTGCCACTGCTTCGCCTCGATCTGGCAGGGCAACCAGTTCCTCGGCGACATCTCGGGTCTCGCAGGATTCGAGGCCGACACGGGAGACTTCATCGACTCGTGGCCCGACGTCCCGCCTGGATCGACTGGTCCGTGGGCGATCCACGGCGCCGGGGACGGCTGCCTGTGGCTGGGAGGCGACATGAGCCCGGCAGGCTTCCCGTTCATCAACGCGGTGGTCAAGCTGTGCGACGAAGCGGGGCCGGGACCGCCGGTGGGGCCGCCGCTGCAGGAACCGCCGCCCGACACGTCCAACCCGAGTGTGCCGGGGAGCGTCGGCGCGGCGGTGATCGACGACACGGACGTCGAGGTCTCGTGGACGGCATCGTCGGACGCCAACGGCATAGCCCACTACAACGTGTACCGGAACGGGAACAAGATCGGTGAGACGGCGGAGACGTCGTACCGTTTCGTGCAACCGGCGGCCGGCACGTTCACCTTCTCCGTGCGGGCCGTCGACCCCTCACAGAACCTGAGCGCTGCGGGAGGCGCCGCTCCCCTCGCCGTGCCCCCCGTCCCCGGCAAGGCCGAGATCCTCATCGATGCCGGCTTCGACTCTGGGGCTAACGGATTCACGTATTCGGACGACACCTTTCGGGGCACGTCGGAGCCCGACTACGCAGACGGCGCCAGGTTCCCGTACGCCGGGTACCGGCGTGGCGGGCTCGAGGTGGCGCTCGGGGGGGTCGACGACGTCGACGGGTTCGGCATGTCCGGCGGTTTCACGCGACAGTTCACCCTCGACGAGCCGACGGCGGTGTACATCAGTCTCCGTACGCTCGTCATCCAGTCGAGCGCCTACGAGCCGGACGAGTACACCGAGTCGCTCGTCGCCATCGACGGCGACCTCGTCGGGTTCGAACCCGACGGGGAGATCACGAGGGTCGCAGACGGCGGCTCGAGTGGATGGGTGGAGTTCGAGCGTGAGCTCGGCGTCCTCGGCGCAGGGACTCACACCATCGTCGTCGGGGGCTACAACAACAAGAAGACGTTCGCCAACGAGTTCGGTCAAGTGAACTTCGACGACCTGCTCGTGGCCGGGACGGCGCCCGGGGTCGGGATCGCGGCGCCGCCGAACGGAGGGTCCGTCGACGTCGGCTCGAACGTGGCGATCAGGGTCGGTGCCCGCGACGTCCAAGACCCGCTCGGATCGTTGTCCGTGGAGGTCAGGGTCGACGGAGGATCATGGACGGCGGCGGCATGGAACGCCGCCAACCTGCGCTACCAGTCGTCCTGGGCTTCGCAAGGCCACGGCGAGGGGCCGGTGACGGTCGAGGCGCGTGCCACCGACTCCGACGGCAACACGACGCATGCAGCTCCGGTCACCTTCACCCTGGGCCAGGTCGACGAGGAGTACGCCGAGGTGGTGGTCGCCGACGACCCAGTCGCCTACTGGCGCCTCGGAGAGACTTCGGGCAGCTCGGCGGCGGACGCCTCCGGGTCGGGCAACACCGCCCGGTATCGAGCGGACGTCGACCTCGGCAGGCCGGCACTCATCGACGACGACGATGGAGCCGTCCGCCTCGACGGATCGAAGGCGCGGATCTCGGTCCCGGACTCCCAAGACCTCAACAAGGCACCGGTCACCAGGTACACGGTCGAGGCGTGGATCCGGGTCGCCGATGCGTCGGACGGCAGGCAGGTCGTCTACGAACAGGGCGGCAAGAGGCGCGGCCTCGCCCTCTACATCCGCCAGGGCAAGGTCTGGGCGGGCGCCTGGGACGTCACGGACAACGGCGGCGACACTCCCTGGGGCCCGGTCTTCATCAAGAAGAAGATCACCTCCGGCCAGGTGCATCACGTCGTGATGGTGTACGACCGCGGAGACGACGAGCTTCGCCTCTTCGTCGACGGCGTGAAGGTGCGAGAAGGCTCGGGCATCGGACGCCTCCACCCACACTCCGCCAACATCGGCGTCGGTGCGATGATCGACGAAACTCGGTTCGACAACGGCGTAGCGAGTGGCGAGAAGGGCAAGTACTTCGACGGGGTGATCGACGAGGTAGCCGTCTACCGCAAGGCGCTCCGCAAGGCGAGCATCGTTGACCACTTCCAAGTCGGAATCGGCTGAGGCATCCGTACGATGCAGCCGATGAGTTCGCAGCAGCGCCCGACGACGGTGGGCGCACCTACGGGTCCCGACCGGCAGTCATGAGACGTCGCATCCCAGCCGGCCTCCTCGACGCCGGCCTCGCAGCACTGGCCTCGTTCGCGGTCGGGCTCTACGCCGCCTGGGTGTGGCAGGACGACCTGGGCACCCTGGGCGTCTACGCCCTGTTCATGGCGGCATTCGGGCTGGCGACCGCCGTCGGCAGCCAGGCGATCTTCATCCCCGCGGAGAAGGCGACTCTCGAGTTGGCCACGCCCGAGCGGGTGGCGCTGCTCCCTCGCACGATCCGGCGGGGCCTGCCTCTGGCGATCGCAGCCGGCGCCGTCATGCTGGCCCCTTCCCTGATCGCAAGGGCGCAAGGCACCGAGTGGGCCGCGATCGCTCCTCTGGTGCTCACGGCGGGCGCGGCTTCGATCGTGTCCCCCGTCCAGGATCACGCCAGACGGGTGCTTCACCTCGCCGGGATCTCATGGTCGGCGGCGTTCGTCTCGATCGTCCAGGTGAGCGTGGCGGTCGTCACCGTGGCGACGTTGCACGCTCTCTCCCTCGATCCTGCCTGGATCCCCTTCGGAGCTCTCGCTACGGCCAACGTCACGTCGCTCACGGCGGCCATTCTCATGGCGCGCCGGCGCCGTGCAGCCGTCGGCCCTGCGGATCCCGACAGGCTCGCAGCGGCCACCGCCATGCTCGGATACGGGAGCCTCTTGCGATCGGGACGCTGGCTGGCTCCAACCGGGATCATGTCGACCGGGAACAACCTCGTGGTCGCCGCGATCGTGTCGACCCTCGTCGGCCAGGAGGCGCTCGGCTTCGCAGAAGCGGCCAGGACCATCGGCCAACCGATCCTCGTCCTGGCGTTCGGGCTGCGCAGCGTGCTCGGTCCACAGTCCATGGAGGCCGCCAAGCAGCGGTCGAGGCCGGACGCCCGACGAGTCGCCTCCATGTTCTACAAGCTGACCCTGATCCTCGGCGTCGCCTACCTGGCCGTCGCAGGCTTCGCGTGGCCCTTCAACCCGTTCGCCCACATCGTGGAGAGGGCGTACAGCATCGGCGGTCTGGTGGCCACCGCAATCGTCGCCAACGCACTCAACGGCCTGGCGTTCCCCGGTCGCCTGGAGCTCATCGGCGGCGACCGCGAGCGCTCCCTGTTCACGTCGGAGGTCATCGCCAACGCAGCGCAGCTCGTCGTCGCGGCTGCCGTGGCTCTGGCGGCAGGGTCGTCGACCCGATCCGGGGCGTTCGCAGTGGCGATCGCATTCGCGGCACTGGGGGCGGCCAGGCTCCCGCTGTACAGGATGCACCTCGACAGCCTGTACCGCCCCGCGGCGGCCGCGGAGGTCACGGCGACATGACGGAGCCCGCCACCTACAAGGCGTTTCCTCCAGGGTGGGGACACATCCTCGTGCCGGTCGGCTCCAGGGCCGCCGCCAGGGCCGGGGTCGCCATGTACACCCCCGGCTCCCGCAAGGGCGAGATGGCACAAGCGGCAGCGTGGGCAGCCGTCTCGCTCGGCGGCGCCCGTTTGCTCCCCGGTCGCGCCGAGCAGTGGCGCAGCGCCGTCTCCCCGGCGGCGCTCGAGCAGATGCTCTCAGCGGTGTCGGACGCCGTCGGCTCGTTCGACGGCCACGTCGTGTACGAGCGCAGGGAGGGACGCCCCGGACTCCTCTTGTTGATCATCCGCGCCGACGAGCCCGTCGGATTCCTCAAGGCG
>DASWKR010000074.1 GCA_036396535.1 Acidimicrobiia bacterium
GTACCCGGAGATGTGCCACGCCGGAACGGCCAAGGCGCGACTCGCCAAGCTCATCGAGGGCAAGTGGGTCACCCTCCTCGCCGAGGACCCGGACTCGAAAGCGTTCGACGGAGTCCGCTACCTGCGGTTCGTCGAGCGCAACGGCGTCGACCTCAACCTCAAGATGCTCGAGGAAGGGTACGCCCTGGCGATGCCGAGCAACCGTGAGCCATCTCGCAACCGCAAGTACATGGCGGCGGCGCGGTCGGCCAGTCACGAGGGCAAGCGGCTCTGGAACGACGATGCGTGCGGGGCGGGGCCGAGCGCAGGCGCCGAGCTGCGCATGTTCGTTCACTGGGACGCCGAAGGAACAGACGGCGAGCCGGGGACACTCAACGGCGAGTGGGTCAGGATCTTCAACGACAGCGGCTTCGCCGTCTCGCTCGGCGGCTGGACACTGCGGACCACGTCGACCCGGGCCATCTGGGACATGCCGTCGAACGCCTCGATCCCCGCCAACGACTCCATCACCGTCTACGTGGGGTCGGGTACCAACACCGCCACCAAGCTCTACATGGGGTACGACCGGGCCCTCTTCGGGAACAGCATCGGCGACGGGGCCTACCTGCTCGATCCCGACGACGACATCCGCACCTACTTCGAGTACCCGTGCATCGGGGAGTGCTGGGATCCGCTCCAGGGCAAGGTGCACCTCTCGGTGAACGCCGATGCGGTCGGCAGCGACGGCAGCAACCCGAACGGCGAATGGGTGAACCTCACGAACGTGTCGTCGGAATCGGTGAACCTCAACGGCTACCAGCTGCGCAACGGCGGCAAGCTCTACGACTTCCCGGAGGACTCGAGGATCGACCCCGGTGAGCGGATGCGGGTCCACACCGGCCAGGGCCAGGAGACGAGGCTCGAGAAGCACTGGGGACGGACCAAAGGGATCCTCGGCAACGACACGGACTCGGTGCAGCTCAAGACATACAGCGACATCATGGTGGCATCGGTCGAGTGGCCGTGCAGCCCCTGCGGGCCGGTCGCAGACCTGAGGATCACGGGCTACAACAACGGCAAGACGCCCGCCGACGAGTGGATCGACATCAAGAACCGGAGCGGGTACCCGGTCGACCTGCGCGACTGGGAGTTCGGCGACAACGTCAACCGTCTCGACTTCCCGAACAGCCGGACGCTTGCGGCAGGAGCGACCCTCCGGATCTACGTCGGCCACGGGACCGACACGTCCACCAAGCTGTACTGGGGGCTCGACGGGCAGATCCTCTTCACCCACGACATGCTGCAACTGCATACCCCCAACGACGACCTCGTGAGCTGCGAGGCGTGGGGCGACAAGGAGTGTCAGCCGATCGTGGCTCCGACATACTGCGCCGGCCTGCCGGCCACCGTGGTCGGGTCGAACAGCGGCGAGCTGCTGTTCGGCAGCGATGGCGACGACGTGATCCTCGCACTCGGCGGCGACGACCTCGTCACTCCGTTCGGAGGCGACGACATCGTATGTGGCGGCGACGGACGGGACACGATCAGCTTCCGGACCTCACCCGGCGGCGTCACCGTCGACCTGGCGGCCGCCTTCGCATCCGGCGAGGGGTCCGACAGCATCTACGACGTCGAGAACATCGTCGGCTCCGCCCACGCCGACAAGCTCATCGGCTCGGATGGCCGCAACGTCATCGACGGCGGCTCCGGCAAGGACAGGCTCATCGGTCGGGGAGGCCGGGACACGCTCAAGGGCGGTCCCGGCAAGGACACCCTCAAGGGAGGCGGCCAGTCGGACGTCGTCAGGGGCATGGCGGGCGACGACGTCATGTTCGGTCAGAGCGGCAACGACGACCTGGTCGGCGGCAGCGGCTCGGACGACAGCCTCGACGGCGGGGCGGGCACCGATCATTGCGACCCGAACGGCGGCGTCGCCGTCGCCTGCGAGACCTGACGGCCTCGTCCCGTCAGCCCGGATCGCCCAGCCGAGTCAGATAGGCGACCGCGAAACGTTGATACTCGGCTACCCCGCTGCGTTGCCTGGCGATCTCTGCCTCGGTGAGCTCCCGGACCGGCTTGGCGGGCACCCCGAGCGCCAGCGTCCACGGAGGGATCTCCGTGCCCTCGGCGAGCAATGATCCTGCCGCGAGCCACGACCCTTCACCCATGACGGCTCCGTTGAGCACCTGAGAGGCGATCCCGACGAGGCAACCGTCGCCGACGGTCGCACCGTGGACGACGGCGGCGTGGCCGACGGTCGTCCGCTCACCGATCGTGCACGGCAGGCCCTCCTCCGAGTGCAGCACGCAGTTGTCCTGGACGTTCGACCCCGCTCCGACGCGGATCGCCGCCAACTCGGCCCTGGCGACGACGCCGAACATGATGACCGCCCCGGCCGCGACCCGGACGTCTCCCATGAGGACCGCCGACGGCGCCACGAAGGCGGCGGCGGCGATCGACGGCTCTGCGATCTCCAAGGGCTCCACGGCGGATGATGCTAGATCCCGAGGCGGGACGACCACCGAGGACGCACCTCAGAAACCCCAGACACCACCCTCGCCAGGCACCCCCTCGGCTCGGCCTACGGCGCTCGCCGGTCCCCCGCCGAGCGGGAGACAGCGTGGAACAGCGCCCGCCACCCGAGGCGACCCGCCCCACTACGCAATCCCCCGGTCTCCGGGGGATTGGTTCACTCTGCTTGGCCTCCGGTACTCGGCGTGGTACCCCGTCAGGCCGAGCAGGGTGAACAGAGCGTCCCGCCAGGGACCGAGCCGAGGGGGCCCAACAGTCAGGGCGACCCGGCCCAAGCACGCCCTCGGCTCGGCCT
>DASWKR010000075.1 GCA_036396535.1 Acidimicrobiia bacterium
ACGTCCCCGGCGTCCGCTACAAGATCATTCGCGGTTCGCTCGACACGTCGGGCGTCCGTGACCGCAAGCAGGCCCGTAGTCGCTACGGCGCCAAGAAGGAGAGCTGACATGCCCCGCAAGGGACCCGCCAGTCGGCGCGAGCTCCGGCCCGATCCGATCCACCAGTCGGTGCTCGTCACCCAGTTCATCAACAAGGTGTTGCAGCGGGGCAAGCGCTCAACCGCCGAGCGCATCGTGTACGACGCCCTGGCGATCGTCGAGGAGAAGACGGGGTCCGAGCCGGTGGGCACGCTCAAGCGGGCGGTCGACAACGTCCGGCCCCAGCTCGAGGTCCGGAGCCGTCGGGTGGGCGGCGCGACCTATCAGGTCCCCGTCGAGGTCCGACCCCGACGCGCCTCGACCCTGGCGATTCGCTGGCTCGTCGGCTACGGGCGTGATCGGCGCGAGCGCTCCATGGCCGAACGGCTGGCCAACGAGATCCTCGATGCCAGCAACGGGATCGGTGCGTCGGTCAAGCGACGCGAAGATCTCCAGAAGATGGCCGAGTCGAACAAGGCCTTCGCCCACTACCGCTGGTAGGAACCGCGCCGTCGTGGACGGCTCTACCTCTACACTTTTCCTACGACCGGGCTGTCTGGCCCGGTCGTGGTGCGTCACCCCGAACCTCTCAGGACGACACGATGGCCGAGAAGCGCTACTCACTCGACAAGACCCGAAACATCGGGATCATGGCCCACATCGACGCGGGCAAGACGACGACGACCGAGCGGATCCTCTACTACACCGGCCGCACCCACAAGATGGGCGAGGTCCACGAGGGCGCCGCGGTCATGGACTGGATGGAGCAGGAGCAGGAGCGGGGCATCACGATCACGTCGGCGGCGACCACCACCCAGTGGGAAGGCCATACGATCAACCTCATCGACACTCCTGGGCACGTCGACTTCACGGTCGAGGTCGAGCGCTCGCTGCGTGTGCTCGACGGTGCCGTTGCCGTCTTCGATGCGGTATCCGGGGTCGAGCCACAGTCGGAGACCGTATGGCGACAGGCCGACAAATATCGGGTGCCCCGCATCTGCTTCATCAACAAGATGGACCGGGTCGGGGCCGATTTCTTCGGGGGCCTCGAATCGATTCGCGAACGCCTCGGCGCCCGGCCTGTCGCTCTCCAGATCCCGATCGGAGCCGAGTCGGAGTTCGGCGGCGTCATCGACCTCGTCGCCATGCACGCCATCGTTTGGCACGACGAAGATGGCAAGCAGCGTGAGATCGTCGAGATCCCGGCCGAGCACAAGGCCGTCGCCGAGGAATGGCACCACAAGATGCTCGACGTGGTTGCCTCCGAGGACGAGGAGCTGCTCGAGAAGTACCTCGAGGAAGCAGACCTCGAACCCGACGAGATCCGCCGCGTCATCCGCAAGGGGACCGTCAACCGTGACTTCGTTCCGGTGCTCTGCGGCGCGGCGTTCAAGAACAAGGGTGTCCAGCCGCTGCTCGACGCCATCGTCTGGTACCTCCCGAGCCCTGCCGACCTGCCTCCGATGACCGGTTTCAAGCCGGGCGACGAGAACGTGCTCCTCGAGCGCAGGGCAGACGACTCCGATCCGTTCTCGGCTCTCGCCTTCAAGATCATGAGCGACCCATACGTCGGCAAGCTGACGTATTTCAGGGTCTACTCGGGCACGGCCAAGAAGGGCGACGCCGTCCTCAACACCACGACTGGGAAGAAGGAGCGGTTCGGCCGTCTGCTGCGGATGCACGCCGACAAGCAGGAGGACATCGACGAGATCATGACGGGTGACATCGTCGCCGCCGTCGGGCTCAAGAACACCCGCACCGGAGACACGCTCGCCGCCGACAAAGCCCCGATCCAGCTCGAGTCCATGACGTTTCCGGAGCCGGTCATCTCGGTCGCCATCGAGCCGAGGACGAAGTCGGACCAGGACAAGCTCGGCAACGCCCTCGGCAGGCTCGCCGAGGAGGATCCGACGTTCCAGGTCCGGTCGGACGAGGAAACCGGCCAGACGATCATTTCGGGAATGGGGGAGCTCCACCTCGAGATCCTCGTCGACCGCATGATGCGGGAGTTCAACGTCGAGGCCAACGTCGGCAGGCCGCAGGTTGCCTACCGCGAGACGGTGAAGAAGCCGGTCACCGGTGTCGCGGTGCGCTTCAAGCGCCAGACGGGCGGCTCGGGCATGTTCGCCCACGTGGTGATCGACCTCGAGCCGGCCGGGTCCGGCGCCGGGTTCGTGTTCGAGGACAAGGTCAAGGGCGGCTCGGTGCCGCGTGAGTTCATCCCGGCCGTCGCCAAGGGCATCGAGGATGCCCTCGACGGGGGTGTGCTGGCCGGCTATCCGCTCGTCGACATCAGGGCGAGGCTCGTCGACGGCTCTGCGCACTCGGTCGACTCGAACGAGATGGCCTTTCGGATCGCCGGCTCCATGGCGCTCCAGGAGGCGGCCAAGAAGGCCGGGGTGAAGCTCCTCGAGCCGATGATGGAGGTCGAGGTCGTCACTCCGGAGGAGTACATGGGCGACGTCATAGGAGATCTGTCGGCCCGGCGCGGCAAGATCGAGTCGATGGAGCAGCGCGGCCAGGGCCGCGTCGTGAGGGCGCTGGCGCCGCTCGCGGAGATGTTCGGCTACGCCACGGACCTTCGTTCACGAACGCAGGGCCGGGCAACATACACGATGCAGTTCCATTCATACGAAGAAGTGCCGCAGACGATCGCAGAAGAGATCGTTGCAAAGGTACGAGGCGAGTAAGGAGTCCGTGAGACATGGGTAAGGAGAAGTTCGAGCGGACGAAGCCGCATGTGAATGTGGGGACGATGGGTCATATTGATCATGGGAAGACGACGTTGACGGCTGCGATTACGAAGGTGTTGGCGGAGGCGGGGTCGGGGTCGACTCGGTTTAC
>DASWKR010000076.1 GCA_036396535.1 Acidimicrobiia bacterium
CTACTCGCCGTACATGGCGTCGATCTCCGCCGAGAAATGATCGGCGACCTTGTTGCGCTTCACCTTGAGCGTCGGGGTGAGCTCCCCCGCCTCGATGGAGAGCTGCCGGTCGAGGATCGCGAACACCTTGATCTGCTCGACCCTGGCGAGGTGCTCGTTGACGGAGTCGACCGCCTTTTGGATCTCGGCGCGGACCTCCTCCGACTCGTGCGGCTCACCGTCGTGCCCGCCGTCGGCCATGAACTTGGCGGTGGCCTCCTCGTCGAGCGTGATGACGGCGCTGAGGAACTTACGGCGATCGCCGATCACCACGACCTCGGAGACGAGCTGGTGGTCCTTGATCCCGGACTCGATCAGCTTGGGAGCGACGTTCTTGCCCCCGGCGGTGATGATGATGTCCTTCTTGCGCCCGGTGATCCACAGGAAGCCGTCGTCGTCGATCTCGCCGAGGTCGCCCGAGTGGAGCCACCCGTCGACGAGCGTCTCCGCCGTCGCCCGTGGATCCTTGTAGTACCCGAGGAATACGTGGCGCCCCTTGGCGAGGATCTCGCCGTCGGCTGCGATCTTCACCTCGCTACCCGGGTAGGGCCGACCGACGCTCCCGACCTTCGTTGCACCGACGGTGTTGAGCGAGGTCGGTCCGGTGTCCTCAGATTGCCCGTAGATCTCGTACACCGGCAGATCGAGCGATGCGAAGAACTCCAGAACCTCCGGCGAGATGGGGGCGGCGCTCGTCGCCATCACCCGCGCCTCGCTCAACCCCAGCGCCGACTTGACCTTCGCGAAGACGAGCTTCTGCGCGAGCCCGTACTGCAGGGCGAGCCCACCCGACGGCTTCTTGCCTTCGAACCCGAGGTGCTGGACACGTGAAGCCACTCCCCTGGCCCAGTCGATGATCTTCGCCTTGGCGCCGTGCTCCTCCTCGAGCTTGGCGCGCACTCCCGCCTGGAAACGCTCCCACACCCGCGGGACGGCGAAGAACACCGTCGGCTTCACCTCCTCGAGGTTGTCGACGAGGCGCTCGATCGATTCCGCGAAGTAGACGCTCCATCCGGACATCGCCGGCGCATGGATGGTGAACACCTGCTCTGCGATGTGCGACAGCGGCAGATACGACAGCGTGCGCTCGCTCGAGTTGAGCCCGAACAGCGGCAGGGCCTGCGAGGCGGTCCACACGAGGTTGTCGTGGCTGAGCATGACGCCCTTCGGGACCCCCGTCGTCCCGGACGTGTAGATGAGCGTGGCGAGCCCATCGGGTGACAACGCCTCGACTCTGGCGTCGACCTCGGAGTCCGCGACGCCGGCGCCCTTGGCGATGAACTCCTCCCAGCTCATAGCCATGTCATCGTCGATGTCCGTGCCCTTCATCATGACGACGTGACGAAGCGCAGGGAGCTCGCCGCGGATCTGCTCGATCTTCTTCCACTGGTTCTCGTTCTCGAGGACGACGAGCGGCGCCTCGCAATGGGCGATGATGTACTGGCATTCGGCCGGCGAGTTCGTGGTGTAGATGCCTGCGGGCACGGCGCCGACAGCCATGGCGGCCACGTCGATCGTCGTCCACTCGGGCCGGTTGAAGCCGAGGATGTTGATTGCGTCGCCCGTTTGGATGCCGAGAGCGATGAGCGCCCTGGCGGCGGCGCGCACCTCGCCGGCGAATGCGCCCCACGTCGTCGCCTTCCACTCCTCGCCGCTCTTGACCATGTAGGCGGCGTGGTTGGTGAGGG
The DNA here is from genome assembly GCA_036396535.1 of Acidimicrobiia bacterium. Classification (NCBI taxonomy): domain Bacteria; kingdom Bacillati; phylum Actinomycetota; class Acidimicrobiia; species Acidimicrobiia bacterium. The sequence goes on from DASWKR010000076.1 coordinate 1,728, forward strand.
TCTTGCCGTTCTCGAGGACTTTGAAGGGGATCGTCACTGCGGTCACCCGGTCCAGCCTCCTGGTTCGCTGCCCCGAATGGTAGCCGCAACCAGGAGTGGCTCTCCTGGGCCGTCGCCCCTGGATGGCCGAGTGGCCGCCTCCGGCGAACCGTCAGACGCGTACGACGACGAGCTCGTTGGTGGTCAGGTCGAGCACCCGCTCGACGTCGTTGTGGCCGTCTGCGATCCACCTGGCGAGTTGCTCGCCGGAGCGCCGCACCGTCCACCACACGACGTCACGCGACGGGTCGGCGCGAAACGCCCGCCATGCTTGACGTCCCGCCTCGACGGCGTCCCGCTCGCTCTCGTACACCCCGAGCGTGGTCTCGGTCGCCTCCATCGACACGCCCGGGCCGCCAAACGCCGGCTCCCGGGACTCGATGACCTCGAAACCCATGCCTTCCTCCTTGAAGCCACCCAACACGCTCAGTGTACGACACGCGACGCTCCGTTACCACGACCGTCCGCCCCCGACTCCGTTCGATAGATTGGGCGGCAATCGATTGTCGACCGAGGAGCGCCACGGGCGTGAGATACAGGAGAGTCGGCGCGGGCGGCCCCGACGTGTCCGCCGTCGGATTGGGCGGCACGTCGCTCAGCTCGACGTACCGGCAGGTGGACGAGACCACCGCCATGCGGGTGGTAGCCAGAGCGCTCGACCTCGGCATCACCCACTTTGACACCGCCGACGTGTACGCCGGTGGGAGGAACGAGGAGCTGCTCGGCAAGGCACTCCGCTCGAGGAGGTCCGACGTCTTCGTGGCGTCGAAGTTCGGCCAGGTCGTCCGAGACGGAAAGCGGCTCGTCGACGGCACCCCGAGCCACGCCAGGGCTTCGTGCGACGGGAGCCTGAAACGCCTCGGCGTCGACCACCTCGACCTGTACTACCTGCACCGCGTCGACCCTGAGGTGCCGATCGAGGAGACCGTCGGAGCGATGGCGGAGCTCGTGGCCGCAGGAAAGGTCCGCCACATCGGCTTGTCGGAGGCCGCTCCTATGACGATCCGTCGGGCCCACGCCGTCCATCCGCTCACCGCCATCCAGGTCGAGTACTCGCTGTGGACCCGCTTCGGCGAGGCCGAGCATTTCCCGTTGTGCGAGGAGCTCGGGCTGGCGTACGTCGCCTACGCCCCGGTCGGACGCGGCTTTCTGTCCGGCGAGATCAAGTCGGCAGGGGACCTCGAGCCCGAGGACTTCCGGCACAGCCACCCCCGGTTCCAGCAGGAGGCGATCGAGCGGAACGTGGCGCTCCTCGACGTGCTGCGTGACGTGGCGATCGAGCACGGCCGGTCCCCGAGCCAGACGGCGCTCGCCTGGCTGCTCGCCCAGGCCGACTTCCTGTTCCCGATTCCGGCGACGAGCAACCCGCTCCACGTCGAGGAGAACGCCGCGGCCGCCGACATCGAGCTGAGCGACGATCAGATCGCCCGTCTCAGTGAGGCGTTCCGCGACGAGGCGGTGACGGGCGACCGCTACCCGCCGGTGGCGCTCGGCAAGGTGCAGCAATGAGCTGCCGCCGAGGCGCTCACGATCTGCGGCGAGCCAGGAACGAGTCGAGGCCGATGACGGCGAACCCGGCCACGGCGAACGCCAGCGCCAGACCGAGGATGGCGGCGAGCACCGCCGCGTAACCGCGCACCTCGACGTCGAGGAAGAAGTACGGGTACCAGTCGACGAACGGTCCTCGGATCATCGTGTATATCCCGTAGGCAACCGGGAAGATGAGCCAGCGCGGGATGTGGGCGAAGTCGAGCGTCCCGTGCGGCCTGAACAAGACCCAGTAGACGACGAAGAGCGCCGGCATGACGTAGTGGAGCAGCGAGTCGGCGACGAGGTCCCATCCATCCGGCTCCCAGATGCTCGCCAGCACGAACGTGTACACCAAGCCCGTCACGGCGATGTACATGAAGACGCCCGCCTGCGGTATCGCCCGGTTGAACCAGCGTCCGATCGGTGTCGCCGCACCGAGGGCGGCCACGGTCAACGACAGCGCCGCGATCAGGTTGCTGAGGATCGTGAAGAAGCTGAAGAACCGGATGACGGCCGTGAACCAAGCCTCTCCCTCGGCGTCGAGCCTGTCGACGAGGAGGACCAACTGTAGGATGAGCGCGTACCAGCCGATGGCGGCCGCCACCAGGGCGAAGACCTTGTCCGGCCCCCAGTCCGGCGAGACCGCCTCCCACCCGTCCGTCGGCTCGGCTGCCGCTCCGGCCATCGGCGGGTCGCCGACCATACGAAGCCGCGAGACCGAGTCGCCGTGGTCGAGCTCCAGGTTTGGGCCTGCTATCCGCATGATCGCCACCTTGGCCAGGACAGCCGTGAGCCGCTGCTCCTGCTCGGCGAGGTTCGGTGGCCCCATCATCCGCGTCATGGCGATGGGTCCCAACGTGAGGTGGTCGCCGTCCAACGAGAAGGTGCCGCTCAGCCGGTTGACGCCCGTCGACCCAGAGACCCGACCCTCGTCCGAGAAGGCGATCGATGGAGGCGCACCACCGTCCTCGACCGGAATGCCGGCGATCTCGAAGAACTCCCATGACGTTCCCGACAATGACATCGCCCCGCCTTCGTGCCGTCGCACCGACGTTAGGCGGAGCTTGCCCCTCGTGGGTGGTTTGGGCAGCGCCCCAACGGGGAAAGCAGGTGTGCTGGCAACAGATCGGAGCTCTCATGCTGACGGCACTCTGGGTCGCGCTGGTCATCCTGGTCGCCGTGCTAATCGGGTCGATGTTCATGACCCCGCAGCGCCCGCGCAGCCACTCCGTCCGGAGGATCGGTGAGTATCCGCCGGGCAGGCCCGACCGGCCCGATGGCGGCGACTGACGAGTATCAGGATCCCTCTGGACGTCTCATCACTGCGGGCGTACAACGTACCCCGGAGGCAAGGTGACGACGACCACGCTGGTCAGGACCTGGTGGGCCGAGTATCGATGCATCCACGCGTCGCCTGCTCAGAAGGTAGAGGCACTCGTGTGGGACAGGGGTCGGGGAATGACGCCGGCCATCCTCCCGGTGGCGTGGGCGGCGTTCCAGGGCACGCTCGACGCCGCCGGCTACGGCCGGCCTCGCTCGTTCTGGATCGACAGGCGGTGCCCCACCGGGATCTCGGGCCAGCCGTGCCAGTCGAACGGGATGAACTGCTCGCTTCACAACTATGGGCTGGCGGGTGACCTGGACGGCACCGACCCCGATGGGGGCGGCCCCGCCGATCCGGAGAACCCGCACTTCCACGCCCGATTCGGCAACGGCTGGGACTTCGGGGACATCAAGCTCACCGAGGCACAGGTAGGCGCCGTGGAGGGGATCCGCACCGTCAACGGCAAGCGGGTGTTCCGGTGGCTCGGGTGGGACATCGGAGACACGATGCACTTCCAGATCGACTGCCACCCGCGCGACATCATGACGGGGGTCGCATCGGCGACGGGACGAGGCGGCATTGTCTTCGATCAAGGCGAGGAGGACGAGTTGAGAGTGGCGCGCTACAACGAGCGAGGCGACCACGTGTCGACGTACATGGAGCTGCTCCACAGGCGAGGGTTCACCCCTCCTTTCAGCCGCAACGAGGACGGCACATGGGACGGCTGGTACTTCGACGGGATGGAGGCGGCGGTGGGCGCCTTCATCGACGCAACCGGCGGTCCCGGCGAGTACCCGGGCGAGAACGCCAGATTCATCGGCCCGATCCTGCGGGCCGCCCTCATCCGAGGCTGAGTCCGGCAAGGGGGAGCGGTCAGCCTGCCCGCATCGTCGAGGGTGAAGCTACGCCGCCATCGGCAACGTGACGCCAGGGGAGGTGGTTTGCCGCAAGCGACCCAGACGTGTTGACATGACTCGTCCGCTGAGCCGATCACGGCCAGACCCGCGAAGCCAGGAGTCTCGGAATGCGTGTGTTGCCTTCGGGAGATGGGTCGAGCGGGAGCGCTGAACCGGCCGAGACGTTGGCGGTGCGGGTGACCAGTGCTGACGCGGCGTCGCTCCGCGGGAGGTGGCCGTCCCTGTCCGGTGCAGCGTTCGCAAGGGAGCGGCGATGACGGAGCACTCGGTGGTGATCGCAGGTGGCGGCCCGACCGGCCTGATGTTGGCGGGCGAGCTGGCGCTGGCGGGAGTCGACGTCGTCATCGTCGAACGACGGGCCGGTCAGGATCTCGACGGATCGCGAGCCGGCGGTCTCCACTCCCGCACCATCGAGGTGCTCGACCAGCGTGGCATCGCCGGTCGGTTCCTCGCAGAGGGCCAGACGCATCCGTTCGTGGGCTATGCCGGGACCTTCCTGGACATCAGCGACTTCCCCACCCGCCACAACTACATCCTTGCGCTCTGGCAGAGCCGCATCGAGCCGATCCTCGCCGGCTGGGTCGATGAGCTCGGCGTCCCGATCCTCCGCCAGCGCGAAGTGGTTGGCTTCACCCAGGACGACACCGGCGTCGACGTCGAGCTGGACGACGGATCGCTCCGGGGCGAGTACCTGGTCGGGTGCGACGGGGGACGCAGCCTGATCCGCAAGGTGGCCGGCATCGACTTCCCCGGGTGGGACCCGTCTGCCAGCTATCTGATCGCCCAGGTCGAGATGGACGAGGAGCCGCAGATCGGCATGCGCCCCGAGGGTGGTGGCATCGGCCCGGTCAACCGGGAGGAGGGTGGAAACCCCTACGGGGTCGTATTGCTCGAGAAGGAGATCGAACACACCGTTGAACCCACGCTGCAGGACCTGAGCGAGATGCTCGTCGTCGCCTACGGGACCGACTACGGGGTGCACGGCCCCACCTGGATCTCCCGGTTCACTGACATGACTCGCCAGGCGGCGTCCTATCGCGAGCGACGCGTGCTGCTCGCCGGCGATGCGGCACACGTGCATGGTCCGCAGGGCGGTCAGGGCCTCAACACGGGCGTGCAGGATGCCGTGAACCTGGGATGGAAACTGGCCCAGGTGGTCAACGGGACATCACCCGTAAGCCTCCTGGACAGCTACCACGCAGAACGGCACCCGGTCGGTGCCCGGGTGTTGCAGAACACCATGGCGCAGGTCGCGCTGATGCGCCTCGACGAGCGCAGCCAGGCGCTCAGGAACACCATGCTCGAACTGCTCGTCATGGACGAGCCGCGCAAGCGCATCGCCGCCATGATCTCCGGTCTCGACATCCACTACGACCTCGGCGAGGGACACCCGCTGCTCGGGCGGCGCATGCCCGACCTCGACGTGCACACCGACGACGGTCCCAGGCGGGTGTTCAGCCTGCTGCACGACGCCCGGCCCGTGCTCCTCAACCTCGGTGAACCCGACGGTTTCGACATCTCTCCTTGGGCGAATCGAGTCCGGTTGGTCGACGCCAGTCACGACGGCGTGTGGGAGCTCCCGGTCCTTGGCGAGATCGGTGCGCCCTCGGCCGTGTTGATCCGACCCGACGGGTACGTCGCCTGGGCGGGAGACCTCACGGACCCAGAGCTGCCGCGAGCACTTTCGACCTGGTTCGGAGCGGCCACTCCGGCTTAGAAACGGAAAGCCGAGCGCCATCACGCCCATCACCAGATGTGTGCCGCGACCACCGGTCGTCGAGTCGTATCGAGACTGACGCGTACCATGGCCACTCTCGCCGGGAGGACACGCATGACATTGGCTCAAGAGCTGGCGGCACGACTCGAGCAGGCACGGGCCAATCCCGATCCGGAGCGGTCGGCGGTCTACGCCAAGGCGGCCGAGGCGCTCGCCGCAGCCGATGTCGAGGAGAACGCCCTGCGCGCCGGCGACGTCGCCCCGATGTTCACGCTGCCGGACGCCTTCGGGAACGACGTGAGCCTCGAGGAGGTGCTGGCCCACGGGCCGGCGATCGTCTCCTTCTACCGCGGCGCATGGTGCCCGTTCTGCAACCTCGAGCTGCGCGCCTTGCAGCGCGAGCTGGCCGCCGTCGAAGAGGCCGGTGCGACTCTGGTCGCCATCTCCCCGAACCGCCCCGACGTGTCCCTCGGAGTGATCGAGGCTCACGAGCTGACGTACCCGGTGCTGTCCGACCACGACAACCTGATCGCCAAGCAGTTCAACCTGGTGTACGAGATGATCCCGGAGCACGTCGAGTACTACCGGGCGCACGACCGCGACATCGGCGCCATGAACGACACCGAGGCGTGGGAGCTCCCCGTTCCGGCGACGTACGTGATCGACCAGGACGGGGTCATCCGCTACGCATTCATCGACCTCAACCACAGGGTGCGTGCCGAGCCATCGGAGGTCATCGCCGTGGCGGCCTCGCTGACGAAGGGCTGACCGGCAACCTCGTCCCCGAGGATGCGAAGGCTCAGCTCGTCTCGAGGACCGACAGGACGTTGCCCGCTGGATCCTTGAACCATGCGATCGGCGGGCCGTAGTCGCGCATGATGCCCTTCTCGTCCACGTTCTCGTACATCTCGAGCTCGACGCCGTGGGCGGCGAGCTCGTCGACTGCCTTCTCGATGTCGTCGACTGGGAAGTTCAGGATCGTGAACGTCGCCGGCGTGTGGTCGTCCTTGGGGTACACGAGGATGTCGCGATCCCCGGCGATGTGCAAGGTGAGCATCCCATTCTCCTCCGACACCCGCAGGCCGAGGGTCGCACCGTAGAACTCCTTCGCCTTCGGGATGTCGTCGACCGAGAACCCGCTGAACGCTCTGGTGTGCTCGAACACGATGTCGCACCTCCGATCTCGTCGCGTTCTCCTGCGAAGCGTAGGAGCGCCGGGGCGGCAAGCGGTCGGCCGTCGCGCCCGACGGTGTCGGGTTTCTCGGTGGGCGCTGGCAGGATCGATACTCCTTGGCGGAACTTCCGAGTCCTGCCCCCGATCCACATGGCTTCGACGGGAATCAGAACGGCATCGGATGAGACATTGCCGACCGGGGATGACACCTGCGACAGACAGATATCCAGCCGCCGTTTCGAGCGTGCCAAGGCGTGCGGGTTCACACGTCGGCCAACAGGCATGTCGGGAGACTCATTGCGCAGCGGCGGCCGTGCTTGTTAGGGGGAACGACAATGGCGGCAGGCGGCACCACACGGCGCTAACTGTGATCGCGGTTGGCGCGGGCCACCATTCGACCGACCTGTTCGTTCGTGTTGATCGCGACGACATCGACACCTGGGTGTCGTGTTGGGAACACCCTGAATACCTCATCTGCAAAGGCTTGGCCAATTGCCGGAACATCGGCGAAGTCCAGGATGACAGTTCTGAATCGATCGAACCGACCCATCAGCCGCTTGGCTTGTGACCTTGAAACAAGCTGGTCATCGGCATATTGCATGAGCTTGACTGGCACGACCGTCCTGTCGAAACGGAAGTCCTCGGTGTCGGTCGTGTACTCATCGAAGACCTCACGCAACTCGGTCTGCGACGTGTGACGCATTGTCATGGCAACCGAGGTCCCTGCCCACTCAGCTTCCTGGTCGAGTATCCAGTCCTGGTCGGTACGAGCGTCATGGTCGAAGAACACTCCCCGCGACAGTATGCGAAAGTGGTCGCACGCTCTCGACGAGAAAAAGACCCCCTCGCCTGTGTGGTTGTCTGGATCGGTCGTGACCTTCCCCTTCGACAGTTCGAGCACGGCCTGTCGATCATCCTCGAGGTCGAGGGCGGACGCAATCTTGCGAAAAATGCCAACTCCGTGATCGACGACCGTGATCGTGGTTTCGGCCGCGGTCGCCTCCACTGCGATCCTGACATCGGGCGAACCTGAGTGATCGATGACGTTGTTGATCATTTCGGTCGTTGCGTATTGAAGTATGTTGAGTACGTTTGGTGGAAGGCACTTGAGCGTGGGCGCGATTTCGCTACTCCAGACCACATCCTCTGCGAGCCCGGCGACTTCGTGATGGAACGCGTGCTGAATCGCAGTCAGTTCGTACCTATCAGGACTCAAGCGCGTAATCACGCCCTCCTCAAGCAGGGCGCGCAGGTAGTTGTAGGCCGTCGGACGCGATACGCCGAACGCTTCAGCAACACGCTCGGCAAGTCCGCGCTGTCCGGCCTCCACCGCCTCGATGACGAACTGTCGGACAGCGTTCGGGTCGGCAGCAAAATCTTGAGCCACGTGACTCGACTCCTGTCTAAGGAAGTTAGACCGCGAGTATAGCTTCGTTAGACTCATCGCCCGCCGAGAACTGTTGGCCCCCCAATGTGACATCGGCGAGTGGATCGACACAGGGAGGGGCTATCCCTGCAGCAGCCTAGGACTCCGCGACGTCCCAACGCGCTCTTCGTCGAGCCCGTGACGCCCCACGGTGACATCGGCGGGTAGGCCGACACGGGAAGGGGGATGCCCCATCACCCTTTGTTGGCATGGCGCTGTCCCATTCCAACGCTCGTGGATACGGCGACGAGGTGCAGTGAGATCCAGAGTTCGGCTCGCCGACGGCTCCGAACGCCACGCGGACACCGCACGCCCACGGGGCCTCGAAACCGACTCTGTTGCTTTATCGAGTCTGCGCTGACCAGGCAATGTCTCGGTGGGCGCTGGCAGGATCGAACTGCCGACCTCTTCCGCGTCAAGGAAGCGCTCTTCCACTGAGCTAAGCGCCCGTCTGAGCGTGCCAGTGTACGCCCGAGGCGACGCCGGGAATCGAACCCGGGTAGAGGGTTTTGCAGACCCTTGCCTAACCACTCGGCCACGTCGCCGTTCGATCTGAACGAAACAGGGCGGCTGCACGCCGCCCTCGTGGAGCGGACGACCGGGTTCGAACCGGCGACCTCAACCTTGGCAAGGTTGCGCTCTACCAGCTGAGCTACGTCCGCACGGACCGGAATTGTATCACGGGCACCTCAGCGCCCGGAGTGGCCGGCGGTCACCGCCCCGTGGATCCGAAGCCGCCGGCACCTCTCGTCGACTCCGGCAGCTCGTCGACGACCTGGAGCTCCTGCTCGACGAAAGGCACCACGACGAGCTGGGCGATCCTGTCACCCCGGTCGTACACGAACGGGTCGCTGCCGAGGTTGACGACGATGGCGTAGATCTCGCCGCGGTAACCCTCGTCGAGGATCCCCGGGGCATTGACCAGGCTGATTCCCGAATTGGCGGCGAGCCCGCTGCGCGGCGCCACGAGGCCGACATACCCGGAAGGGACGGCAACGGCGACACCGGTGGGCACCAAGGCCCGCTCCCCCGGCTCGATCCTGCCGCCGATCCTGGCGTACAGGTCCGTCCCGGCGTCACCGTCGTGGGCGTGGCGCGGGGTGGGTAGCGCCGGATCTAGCTTCTGGAGCGGTATCTTCATCGTTGTGATTCTGCCCGTGCGCACCAGGCCCGGCAAAGATTGACCAAGAAGACCGGCGAGCGACGCCCACGCCCAGGCAACACCGGCGCCTGGTACCTGGAGATGCTCGGCATCGACCCGCACGACCCGCCGACGACCCTGCGCGCCGCCGCGAAGGAGGCGCCCGACGCCGAGACCACCGGCGAGCTGGTCAAGTCGATGTGGCAGACGGCGCCCTCCGGCGATGCCCTCGACGCCTGGGCCCCTTCCGAGATGTCGAAGGCGGTCGACTCGACCCGTGCATTCCGATGGACGGCAATCGTGCCGATCGCGCTCCTCCTCGCCGCCGCCGTCGCAGCCGTCGTCATCTTGCCGGGCATGGCCGGGAGGGCGGCGTCGGCCAGGGCGGCCGACTATCGATCATCCCTCGCCGAATTGCGGACCGCCCTGCCGGATGCCCAGAGCGCCCTCGCGGTGGCCACCGAGCCCGATGTGGACGACACGACCCTCGGCGCAACCGCGGCACCCCTCGGCGAGCTGGTGGGGCGGGCTGCCGCGGTGACGAGGGCCGGAAACGAGCCGCTGCCGAGCGCACCTCCGCTCTTCTCGTCGGTGGCGATCCGGGACCTGGCTCCATTCCGCAGCCGGCTGGGCCCCATCGGAGCCGAGGGCACCGCCATTGCCGAACGGATATCGGCCATCGCCGACTACCGCGAGGAGCTACGCAGGCTCGCCGTGCTCCCCGACCTCCCGGATGCGGCGGCTTCCTCAGAGATCAGCGAGCTCAGCGTCACGCTGGCGTCGAGCCTCGCCGACGGCTTGGCGATCGTGCGCGAGCTCCCCGCCGACGCGGCGCTGGCCACCCACCGCCGCCTGCTCGGCGAGTTCCTCGACTTCTTCGGAACCTGGCAGGCCGACTACCTCGATGCGCTCCGCCAAGGCGACTCCGCATCGGCGACGCAACTGGTCGACGCCCTCCAGAGTTGGCGCAGCGACATCGACCGCGAGCTCTCCAGCCCGCTCGCCCTGGTGCGGTCCGAGGTGGATGCGAAGATCCTCGCCCTCGCCGAGGCGATCGACGCCCTGGCGGACGAGATCCCGGAATGACGGGCGGCGTCGGTCAACCGTCGAGAGTGGCGCCCAGGTAGCGGGCGGGATCGACGATCCGCCAGAGCCCAGACGTCGACCCGGTCCGCCGGAGCACGGCCAGCACCTCGCAGTTCGTCGCCACCTCGGCGCCGGCGCACAGATCGTTCCCGGATCCGCCGTCGATCGTGTCCCTGCCTCGGGCGCCAAACAGGCGGTCGTCGCCGTCTCCGCCCGACACCGTGTCCTTACCTGCCCGGGACCGGATGACGTTGTCCTGCGCGTTGCCGTGGATGGTGTCGCCTCTGAGGGATCCGACGATGTCACGAACAGAGCGCAACTCGTCGACGCCTTCCCCTCCGGTAGCAGTACCGGCGACGAGCGACACGGTCACCCCGCTCGGAGCGTCGAAGTAGGACACGGCGTCCGGGCCCCTGCCGCCGTGCAGCTCGTCCGAGCCGCTCCCGCCGACGAGGGTGTCGGCGCCGGCCCCACCGTCGATCTCGTCGGCGCCCGCCTCACCGAGGAGCAGGTCCTCCCCCCCGTTCCCGCGAAGGACGTCGGCGCCGCCGAGCCCGAAGAAGATGTTGCCTGCCCTGCTGCCGATGAGCGTGTCGTCGCCTGCGGTGCCTTCGGCAGACTCGATACCGCGGACGGCGTCGGCGCCTGCGCCCACTACTGTGCCGGCTCGCAGGTCGAGCGAAACGGGACCGTCGACGTCGAAGTACGACACGAGGTCGATTCCCTTGCCGCCCGAGACGTCGTCGTTCCCCATTCCCGGGACGAGAGCATCGGCGCCGTCGCCTCCCGCAATCGTGTCGTTGCCACGCTCACCGAGAACGACGTCGTCACCCTTGCCTCCCCGCAGGTCGTCGTCGTCCGATCCACCGTCGACGAGGTCGGCGTCTCCCTCGCCGTCGATGGTGTCGTCGCCTCGCCCGCCGTCGAGGGTGTCTCCTTGCGACCCCCCCTCGATCGAGTCTCGTCCCCGCCCGCCGATGACGGTGTCCGATCCTCCGCCGCCCCTCACCACGTCGCGGCCACCCCCGCCACAGATCACGTCGTCACCACCCATGGCGCGGATCGTGTCGTTCCCTCCGCCGCCGTGGATGACGTCGTCGCCTGCCGTTCCCACGAGAACGTCGGGGCCGGCCGTGCCGACGATGGTGGCGGTGAGCCCGTCACAGTCGACCAAGGCCGCCGCCGCCGGCGGGGTCGAAGGCATGCCGAAGAGTAGGAACGTCACGCTGATCGAGCGGAGCGCACGGGACATGAGGAGACTCCTCGACGCGACGACGGGCGCGCCCAGGATAAGGGACTCGGCGTGGGACCTCACGGACCGGACTCGAGCGCAGCGACCTCGCGCCCGAAGTCCTCCGCTCCCTGGAACTCCTTGTAAACAGATGCGAATCGCAGGTAGGCGACCTCGTCGACGTCGCGCAAGGCGTCGAGGACCAGCTTGCCGATCTGATCGGCGGTGACCTCGCTCGAGGCCTGGGCGAGGCGCTCGGCCGATGAGACGATCTCGTCGATCGTGTCGGCTGCGGCTGGGCGGTCGGCGAGGGCGGCCTCGAGGCCGCGCCTGATCTTCCTGGTGTCGAACGGCTCGACCCGGCCGTCGCGCTTGCGCACCAGCAAGGTCGGGGCCGATCGCTCGTATGTGGTGAAGCGATGTCCGCAACGCTCGCACTCGCGGCGCCGCCTGATCGACGTACCGCCGTCCGTCGGACGGCTGTCGACGACACGCGTATCTTCGGCGTCACAGAGCGGGCAGTGCATCGACCAAGGAGGCTACCCCATGGCGGAGAACGGCGGCAGGGAGGCGTTCGGCGAAGCGGCGGCGGCCGTGCTCGACGTGGTGGATCGCCTCAGCGAGGACCTCATGACCCGTCCCGGCCTCGGTTCGTGGGACGTGCGCGGGCTGGCGGGTCACCTGCTGCGCGGGATACGCACACCCATCGACTACCTCGCCATGGACGCGCCGGAGTCGGCACCGATCCCGGGAGCGGCCGCCTATTTCATCCGGTACCTCGAAGGTGCCGAGCGCGATCTCGGCGTCCCGGCGGCCATCGCGGCTCGAGGTGACGCCGTGCTCGCCGGGGTTACCGCCCTCGACGCCCGCCGCCTCTTCCACGAGGCGGTCGCCGAGGCCGTCGCCGTGCTCTCCGCCACTCCGGGGGACCGGGCGCTCCCGACCGCCTACGGGGTGATGTTCCTCGACGACTACTTGCGGGCCCGCAACTTCGAGATCGTCGTCCACGGCCTCGACCTCGCCCGGGCCATCGGCACGACATGGCGGCCTCCCGACGTCTCGGCCCTGGACGCTCTCGCCCTGCTGAGCGAGGTGGCGGTGCTCCGGGCGGTGGCGGGCGACCTGCTGCTGGCACTCACCGGACGGGCGGGCATCACGGTGCCGCCGATCGTCGCCTGACGGACCGGCGGTGCGAGCCGGTCAGCCGGCTGGGAGGATGAGGACCTGACCGGGAGTGATCGTGCTCGATGTGAGGCCGTTCGCCGACTTGATCGCTTCGACCGCCACCCGGACATCACCGCCGGCGACGCCGGTGTCCACGGCGATCGCCCAGAGGCTGTCCCCGGCCTCGACCTGGTATCGGTGGGTGACCGGTATCCGAATGGCTTCGGGTTCGCCGGCGTCGGCACCGAGAGCGGAACCGGCGAACACGCCTGAGGCGAAGAGGAGGAGCAACGCCACGACGACCGTGGAGATGATGACCAACACACGTGACGGGGCGGTGGCCTGACGTCGCATTGTTGCTCCTCCTCGTCTACCTCTGTGTATCCGGCCGTGCTGTGACCGGACGTGCACCGGGCGGTTCGCCCGATCTGCGAGCAACGTATGCGAAGGGTGTGACAGATTCCGTTGCTGTTGGAGGACCGTCGAGCCTCGACCGAACGTCTGTTCGCATTACCGCGCACGATAACGAACGCCTGTTCGATAGTCAAGTCGAACATATGTTTGGTTTCTCGCGAAATCCGGGGTACGCTGCCGTCAAGAGCCGAGAAAGGGCACGAAGATGGCGCGGAGCAACGATGAGGGCGAGCTCACCGCTCGCCAGCGGCAGATCCTCGACTACATCCTGCGAACCGTGGAGGACCGCGGCTATCCACCTGCCGTGCGCGAGATCGGGGAAGCCGTCGGTTTGAGCTCCCCGTCGACCGTCCACAGCCACCTCTCCGCCCTCGTCAGATCGGGGTACATTCGAAGGGATCCGTCGAAGCCACGGGCCATCGAGGTCATCAACCCCGGCACCGACGTCCGGTCGCTCCACAGGGCGCCCGTTCGAGACGTTCCCCTCGTCGGTCGCATCGCCGCCGGCTCGCCGATACTCGCCGACGAGGACATCGAGGAGATCTACCCGTTGCCGACCGAGCTGGTGGGCAACGAGCCGGTGTTCATGCTGAGCATTCGCGGCGACTCGATGATCGAGGCCGGGATCTTCGACGGCGACTACGTCGTCGTCCGCCGTCAGAGCGACGCCCGCGACGGCCAGATCGTCGCCGCCCTCGTCAACGGCGAGGAGGCGACCGTCAAGCGGCTCCAGCGCATGGACAACCGGGTGATCCTGCGAGCCGAGAACCCGAACTTTCCCCCGATGGTGTTCCACGAGGGCGTCGAGATCCTCGGCGTGGTCGTCGCCCTGCTGCGCCGGGTGCTCTGAGACGCGGCTCCCCCACCGTTCCGGCGTCCCCCCATCGCACCACTGCGACCCACGGACGCAAGAATGGATCCGACCGCCGCACGCCCGCCGTTCCGGCGTCCACCCATCGCACCACTGCGACCCAGGGACGCAAGGACGGATCCGACCGCCGCACCCCCACCGTTCCGGCGTCCCCCCATCGCACCAACGCGACCCAGGGACGCAAGAACGGATCAGTCCGGGAGGGTTCCCTCGAAAACCAGGTTGGCGGGGCCGGTCATCCAGGCCTCTTCACCGTCGAGCTCGATGAGGAGCTCGCCTCCGGGGAGCTCCACGTGCACCGGGGCGGCGACGCCGCGGTGGACCACCGAGGCAAATGCGGCGGCGGTCGCTCCGGTGCCGGACCCGAGGGTCTCGCCGACCCCCCGCTCCCAGATACGCATCTCGATGCGGTCGGCGCGGCGGGGCGTGACGAACTCGACGTTCGTGCCGTTCGGGAACTGAGGGTCGTGCTCGATCTTCTTGCCGAGGGTCGCCACGGGTGCCTTGGCCGGGTCGTCCACGAACACGACGGCGTGAGGGTTGCCGATGTCGACGAGGTGCACCCTGGCACCCTGCGACGTTGCGACGCCCGTCGCCTTCGGGATCCCGACGAGCGCCCGCACGTGCCCGCCGGGCTTCATCTCGGCCGGCATGTCGCCGGCCTTCGTCTCGACGACGAGCCACGGGCCCGAGACCCAGTTGCGGAGCACGGCGAGCCGGGCGACGCACCGCAGGCCGTTGCCGCACATCTCGGCCTCACCCCCGTCGGCATTCCAGTAGCGCATCCTGATGCGCTCCGGCCCGCTCAGGTCGACCGACAAGACTCCGTCGGCGCCCACTCCGAAGCGCCGATCGCACCATCGCACGATGGCGTCGGTGTTCGGCACGTGGCCGCCCCACACGACGATGAAGTCGTTGCCGAGGCCCTCCATCTTCACGAAGTCCATCGCAGCTCCTCGAGGGCCGCCAGCGCCGCTGACAGCCGGGCGCCCGGGTCGTCGTTCCACGGTAGCCAACGGATCCGCGGATCCCTGCGAAAGAACGTCCGTTGCCGCTTCGCCAGGGCCAGCGTCGCCCGGATCGCCTGGCGGCGGCCTTGCGACGCGGTGACGGTTCCCTCGACGACGGGGATGAGCTGCTTGTACCCGACGGCCTCCCTCGCGGTCGGCCCCAACCTCGGGAGGAGAGCGGCCACCTCGTCGACGAATCCCGCCGCAAGCATGGCGTCCATCCGCCGCTCGACGCGGTCGGCGAGCTCGTCACCGGGGTCCAGCCCGACGGCGACGAAGGGCACGGCGGCGCGGTACTCGGCGACCGCGACCGCGTCGGGGGTGCGGGCCCGGTCGCCCGGCGTGTCGCCGGTGAGGCGGTGGATCTCGAGTGCTCGCACCACACGGCGAGGGTTCGCCAGGTCGACCCTCCGTCCCGCCTCCGAATCGATCGCCTCGAGGGCGGCGACGGCCTCCGCATTGTCGAGGCTCTCCAACTCCCCACGGACGTCCGGGTCGTGCGGCGGGAAGTCGAGCGGATCGACGAGTGATCGAAAGTGGAGCCCCGACCCCCCTGCGATGACTACGGGCGCCCCTCGCCTTTCGACGGCGTGCAGCGCGGCGCGTGCGTCCTCCTGATACTCGGCAACGCTGTACGCCGACGCCGGCTCGACCACGTCGATCATGTGGTGGGGCACATCGGCGCGGTCGCCGATGCTCGGCTTGGCCGTCCCGATGTCCATACCGCGATAGACCTGCATCGAGTCGACCGAGATGATCTCGCTGCCAGACAGCTTCGCCAGCGCCGCAGCGATCTCCGACTTGCCCGAGGCCGTCGGGCCGAGCACCGCCAGCGCTCTCAGGGGGCGCCCCGGCCGACGAGGTGGTGGGGAGCGGCTCTGGTGATCTCGACGTCGACGACTGCACCGGGCGATGCATCCGTCGGGAGGTGGACGGCCTTGCCGCCCCTGGTCCGGGCCGTGACGACCGAGGGATCCTTCTTCGAGGGGCCCTCGACCATCACTTCGACGACGGAGCCGACCATCGCCTCGTTGCACTCCAGGCCGATGGTGCCCTGCAGCGCCACCAGGCGATCGAACCGATCCCGCACGACCTCGGCCGGGACCTGATCGGACATCGTGGCCGCCGGCGTGCCCGGGCGCGGTGAGTACTGGAACATGAAGGCGCTGTCGAATCGGGCAGCCGCGACGACGTCGAGCGTCGCCTGGAAGTCGGACTCCGTCTCGCCGGGGAACCCCACGATGATGTCGGTGGACGTCGTGAGCCCTGGGATGGCGTCGCGCGCCATCGCCAGCTTGTCGAGGAACCGGGTGGCGCTGTACCCGCGGTGCATGGCGGCGAGGACCCGATCGCTCCCCGATTGGAGCGGGAGGTGGAGTTGCTCGCACACGACCGCGGTGTCGGCCATGGCGGCGGCGACGTCCTCCCGGAAGTCCTTGGGGTGGGGGCTCGTGTAGCGGACCCGCCGCAGCCCCTCGATGGAGTCCATGCGGCGAAGCAGGTCGGCGAACAACGGCTTGCGGCCGTTCAACTCCAGGTCGCGCCCGTATGAGTTGACGTTCTGGCCGAGGAGCGTGACCTCGACGACGCCTTCGGAGACGAGGGTCGCCACCTCCGAGATGACGTCTCCCGGCCTGCGGCTGATCTCCCTGCCGCGCACGATGGGGACGATGCAGAACGTGCACGAGTTGTTGCACCCGATCGTGATCGTCACCCAGGCCGAGTGCTCCGACTCCCGGGTAACCGGCAGCGCCGACGGCAGGTCGTCCACGGACCGGGTTTCATCCCAGATCTCGGTGATCGGCCCCCATTCCTCCGCCCTGTCGAGGAGGTCGAGCACCCGGTGCGTGTTGTGGGTGCCGAAGACGACGTCGACCCATCCTGCCCGGTCCTGGATCGACTCCTTGTCCTTTTGCGCCATGCAGCCGCCGACGACGATCTGCATCCCCGGCCGTTGCGCCTTGACCCGCTTGAGCGCCCCGAGGTAGCCGTAGAGCTTCTGGTCGGCGTTCTCTCGGATCGTGCACGTGTTCAGCACGACGACGTCGGCGTCCTCGGGACGCCGGACGGGCGACATGCCGTCCGCTTGGAGGAGCCCTCGGATTCGCTCGGAGTCGTGCTCGTTCATCTGGCACCCGAAGGTGCGGATGAAGTACGTCCGTCCGAGGCGAGTCGGCGGTCGCACGACCTTGCGTGCCGGCATTCCGAGCATCACTGTGTCGGTCACGGAGCCACCCCGGTCCTCGTCTGTTGCCGCCTCGGCCGCGGCGCCGTCAGCGGGCGTAGTCCTTGGCTCGGAACTCGCGGATGACGGTCACCTCGATCTGGCCCGGATACTGTAAGTCCTCCTCGAACCGGCGGGCGATCGTGCGGGCCAACTCGGAAGCGGCGAGATCGTCCACCGACCCAGGGTCGACGACGACCCTGATCTCCCTCCCGGCCTGCATGGCGAAGACCCTGTCGACACCCGTGTAGCTCGCGGCGATCTCTTCGAGTTGCCCGAGGCGCTTGACGTACGCCTCCAGTGCCTCGCGCCGCGCTCCGGGCCGGGCCGCCGAGACGGCGTCGGCCGCCTGGACGAGCACGGCCGTCAACGTCCTCGGCTCCACCTCGTTGTGGTGCGCCTCGATGGCGTGGACGATGGAGGCGTCCTCCCCGAACCGCCGGGCGATCTCTGCTCCGATGAGGGCGTGGGACCCTCCGACCTCGTGGCTGACGGCCTTGCCGATGTCGTGGAGGAAGGCCGCCCGCTTCGCCTCGGTCGGGTCGATGCCGAGCTCGGAAGCCAGCATCCCGGCGATGTGCGCCGACTCGACGAGGTGATTCAGCACGTTCTGACCGTACGACGTGCGGTACTTGAGGCGGCCGAGCAGCTGGATGATCTCGGGATGGAGGCGGGTGAGCCCCACTTCGAGGAGCGCCCACTCGCCCGCGTCGCGGATGCTCTCGTCGACCTGTGCCTTGGCCTTCTCGTACGCCTCCTCGATCGATGCGGGGTGGATGCGGCCGTCCTCGACGAGCCGCTCGAGGGCGATGCGGGCGATCTCGCGGCGCACCGGGTCGAAGGTCGAGACGGATACGGACTCCGGCGTGTCGTCGACGACGAGGTTCACCCCCGTGACGGCCTCGAAGGTGCGGATGTTGCGACCGTCCCTGCCGATGATCCTGCCCTTCATATCGTCCGACGGGAGGGGCACGACCGACACGGTCGTCTCGGTGACCACCTCGGCGGCGAGACGCTGGACCGCGGTGGCGAGGATCCTCCTCGCCCGGCGGTCGGCCTCCTCGCGGGCCTTCAGCTCGAGGTCGCGCACCGCCACCATCGCCTCGCGGCGCGCCTCGTCCTGGACCCTCTGCAGCAGCTCTTCCTTGGCGGCCCGGCTGTCGAACCCGGCCACGTGCTCGAGGTGGGCACGAGCGTCCTCACGCATCCGCTCGGCGTCACCGCGGACCTGACCGATCTCCTTCTCCTTGTCGACCATCAGCTCCTCGCGCTGGGCGAGGTTCGAGGCCCGCTGCTCGAGGGTCGACTCGCGCTGCGCCATCCGGTCCTCGAGGGTCCCGACCTCGAGGCGTCGATGCTCGAGCCCTGCGAGCTCACGCTCTCGGTGCGACTCGGCCAGTGCTCGTGCTTCCTCCTCGGCCCTCGAGAGGATGCGCTGCGCCTCGACGCGGGCGTCGGCGAGGGTTCGCTCTGCCGCCGCCGTCGCCTCGGTGGTGCGCCGCCGGTGCATCTCACGACCGGCGAAGAAGGAAACGAGACCGACGAGGACGGCGATCAGAGCTACCAGTCCCCACTGCTCCATGCGGTCTCCGTTCCCGAAGCCAGGACGAAAAATGTGCCGAGCCAAGGGCCCGGCACACACACCGCCACAGCGAAAACGAACGGATGGCGCTCAGCGCCGTCTCGTCAGGTCACTCCTCTTCCCGAGAGCGTTGCGGCTCCTCGGGTCGCGTCGTCGTGATGGCTGTTCGTCAAGGTTTCGTGTCTCAATCGTTGGTGTGTGTGTTCTTGGTCCGATCGTACAGCACCTGTCAAGCTTCGGAAACGCGAAAATCCGGTCTGCCGGCGTTGGTCGCTCGCCCGGCGGCGCGCACGAATACGGGATCTTCCCCGGGCGGCTCGCTCCGGCACGAGAAGCCCGCCTCCACGTATGGGGCCGCGGACCACGCGCTGCCATGGCCGCTCAGTCGTCGACGTCCCTTCGGTCGTCACCTTCGTCGACCATGACCACGACCTCGGCATTCGGATCTTCCACGAGACCGACCGAACGCAGCACCCGGTCCTCGAGTTGCATGGCGATCTCCGGGTTGAGCTTCAGGAACTCCTTCGCCTTCTCCCTGCCCTGGCCCAGTTGGTCGCCGTCGAACGTGTACCAGGCCCCCGCCTTCTTGACGATCCCCTCGTCGACGGCGACGTCGATCAGGCTGCCCTCTCGGGAGATCCCCTCGCCGAACATGATGTCGAACTCGGCGATCCGGAACGGGGGCGCCACCTTGTTCTTGACGATCTTCGTCCGCACCCTGTTGCCGATGGCATCCGTGCCCTGCTTGATCGACTCGATCCGGCGAACGTCGATGCGGACGCTGGCATAGAACTTGAGCGCCCGCCCACCCGGCGTCGTCTCGGGCGAGCCGAACATCACACCGATCTTCTCGCGAAGCTGGTTGATGAAGATCGCCGTCGTGTCGGAGCGGTTGATCGTGCCCGCCAGCTTGCGCAGCGCCTGCGACATGAGCCGTGCCTGCAGACCGACATGCGTGTCACCCATGTCGCCTTCCAACTCCGCTCTCGGGACGAGTGCCGCGACGGAGTCGACGGCCACCACGTCGAGCGCCCCCGAGCGGATCAGCATGTCGGCGATCTCGAGAGCCTGCTCACCGGTATCGGGCTGCGAGATGAGCAGCTCGTCGATGTCGACGCCGATCGCCTTGGCGTACACCGGGTCGAGGGCGTGTTCGGCGTCGATGAACGCTGCCACGCCGCCGTTGCGTTGCGCCTCGGCGACGACATGGAGGGCAAGGGTGGTCTTCCCGCTGCTCTCCGGTCCGAAGATCTCGACGACCCGGCCCCTGGGAACGCCGCCGATGCCGAGTGCGAGGTCGAGCGAGATGGCGCCCGTCGAGATCGCTTTCACCTTCTGGACGTTGTTGGCACCGAGCTTCATGATGGCGCCCTGCCCGAACTGGCGGACGATCTGCGACACGGCCATGTCGAGGCTCTTCTCGTTCTCAACCTTGTCGTTCGACACCTCGGGCCCCTTTCCTCGTCGCACTCTCGCCGGTGCTCTGCACCGTGTCGCCTTGTTCGCTTCGCACCGTATCGCCGCCCTGTGACGAAATCCCGCGTGTGTAATTACGGTCGCGTGATTGTACTCGTGACGGGTCCCCGACTCTAGGCGAACATGTGTTCGGTGTCGAGGACCGCCCCGACAGACTCGCCGGTCGATGAGAATGCCCCCCGATGTCCTCTCCCCGCGCCATCGGATACGGCCTGGCGACACTCGTCGTCCTGGTGCTCGCCGGGTTCGACCCCGCCGGTTGGGCGCCGTTCGGACCCGTGAAGTGGGCGGTGCTCACCACGCTCGCCTTCGGCCTGGCCACGCTGGTCGCCGCCGGGCGCTCGGTGACACTCCACGTCGGCTCGGCGATGGCGTGGACGCTGTTCCTCTCGTGGGGAATGGTCGCATCCCTGGCGGCGCTCGACCCGCTGCACACCTGGATCGGCACTCCCGACCGCCACCTCGGCCTCGTCGCCTGGCTGTGCTTCGCGGTCGTCTTCGTCGTGGCGCAACAGGCGATCGATCCGCAGCTCTCGAGCGACCTCGCCATCACCGTCGTCAAGGGCGTCGTGGTCGCCTCGCTCGCCACCGGGCTGTACGTCCTCCTCGAGTTGGCGGGGTTGCCCCCGGTGAGGCTGGCGATCGAAACGGGACGAGCCGGCGGCCCGTTCGGCACGGCGGCGTACCTCGGAGCAGCGGCGACGCTGCTGCTCCCCGTCTCGATCGGGGCCGCCGTCGACGGCCTGGGATCCCGGCTGTGGCGGTCGCTTGCAACGGCGGCTGCGGCGCTCGCTGCCGTGTCGGCGGTGGCGGCGCAGACGCGGGCGGCGTGGGTCGGCCTGGCGGTGGCGCTCGTCGTCGTCTCGCCTGCGCTGCTGCCTTGGCTGCGGAGGCGAACGTGGATCCTGGTCGCCATCGGGCTGTCGGTGGCAGTGGTCGTGGTGGCGACGCCGACCGGGTCGCGGATCGTCACCGCACTTCGATTCGACGAGGGGACGACCAGGGGACGCATCGACGAATGGCAGGTGGGTACCAGAGCGTTCCGGTCGCACGCCGTCACCGGGACGGGATTCGAGGGCTATCGCATCGCCTTCCCATCCCACGTCGATGCCGATTACGAGCGCCGCTACACGAGGGTGACGATGCCCGACCGGGTCCACAACGGCGCACTCGACGTCGCCGTCACCACCGGACTGCCCGGCCTCGCCCTGTATCTCGCAGGCGCGCTGTGGCTCGTCACCAGAGCGATCATCGCCACGCGGGACCGTCGCCCCGTGGCGGTCGGCATCGCAGCTGCCGTCACGGGATACATCGCCCAGCAGCAGTTCCTCTTCCCCGTCACGGAGGTCGACCCCGTGTTCTGGGCACTCGCAGGGTTGCTCGTCGCCGCGACGGCCCCCAGGCGCACGATCCGCCTGCCGCCCGGAGCCTGGCTGGTTCCGCTCGCCGTGGCGGTGGCGGCGCTGGCGGCAGGCGGGTTGGACGTCGCCGCCGACAGGCGGGCGGCCCACGCTGCGGAGCTGTCTGCGGCCGGTTCGCCGGCTCTGGCGGCCGCCGACGCCGCCGTGACGCTGCGCCCCGACTCGATCCGCTACCGGTTCGTGGCCGCAGGAATCGCCTCCTCATCGGGCGATGCCGCCGGCCTTTCGGCGGCCATCACGAGGATCGAGGCTGCTCTCGACGTCTCGCCGGGCGATCCACTCCTCGGGGCGCGCCACGCCTCGCTCCTCCTCGATCTCGCCAGGGTGACGGGGCGGCCCGAGGACGCCGCCACCGCCGCCGAGCAGTACCGATCGGTCACCGGGAGCGATCCGAAGAACGCCGCGGTGCGCCTCGGCGCGGGGATCGCATACCTGCTCGACGGCGACCCGACAGCCGCCGAGACGGAGTGGCTGACGGCGGCCAACCTGGCGCCTCGAAGCGCCGCGCCGCTCGTCAACCTGGCCGTCCTCTATGTCGACATGGGACGCCTCGACGAGGCGAGGACGACTGCAGAAGCCGTGAGAGCGATCGACCCGGATCACCCGGCCCTCAAGGAGATCGAGAGCAGGCTCGGCGCGTGAACGCCGCGAAACCTCGAACCGGCCGGATCGCAGATGCGTTTGTAGATGTGACTGCCATGGTCGTGACCAAGAAGAGAGGTGCCCGGTCGGTCGTGACGGAGCAGATCCGCCCGGACTTCGTCGTGTTCTATCGCACCGCCTACCGAGACGTGTCGCGGGCCCTCTCGGTGACACTCGGTGACGCCGACCTCGGACGCGAGGCGACGGACGAGGCGATGGCGCGGTGCTACTCGCACTGGTCCACCGTGCAGTCGTACGACAACCCGGCCGGCTGGGTGTATCGCGTCGGGCTCAATTGGGCACGATCGCTGCGGCGCCGGGCGGCCCGGAGGCTCCTCTTCCATGGCCCGGCATCGATCGAGATGCCGGCGGTGGCCGATCCCGAGATCCAACGCGCCCTCTCCGAGCTGAACGTCGAGCTCAGGGCGGTCGTGGTGCTGCGGTTCCTCCTCGATTGGTCGACGCAAGAGACCGCAGACGCCCTCTCGGTGCGGCCCGGCACCGTGAAGAGCAGGCTTCACAGGGCGACCTCACTCCTGCAACGCAAGCTCTACCACCTCGCTCCAGAGGAGAGGAACGCATGAGCATCGAAGAGCGACTGAGGGACCACCTCCGCCAAGAGGCGGCCGACCTCGAGCGCCGGGGCGAGGGCCCGGCCAGAGCCATGAAGAAGGGACGGAGCATCATGATCCGCCGGCGCCTGCTCGCAGCATTCGGTGGCGCCTTCGTCGTGACGGCGAGCATCGCGGGCGTCCTCTCGCTCGGCTCGGTCTTCGACGACGGGCCGACGACAGGTGTGCCGGGGACGGGTGGTGACGCCGCCTCCGAGCAGGCCGTCGCAGTTCCCGCGCAAGGCGCCGAGCTCGAGTGGTACACGGTGCCGGGGACGCTCGGCTTCACCAAGAAGTTCGTGACGGGCGCAGACGGGACGATCTACGCCCTGTCGACGGCGCCCGGCCAGCGCTTCGAAAACGGCTTCGCGCAGCCGGCGATCTACACGTCGGACGACGCCGAGAGCTGGGCCTTCGCCGTCCTCGACGACTCTCTGTCCGCCAACGACCTCGCCGAGCGTGACGGCACGCTGTATCTCATCGGGACGGCGCCCGGCGCGGTCGACGCCTCGCCCCGGCTCCAGGTGGCGGCGTCCGACGACGGCGGCGAGACCTGGGACGTCACCGACATCCCCGTGACGGCGACGCCTCCGGATCTGCCGTCGTTCGGGACGTTCGCGAACTCCTGGATCGTCGCCGGCGAGCGCGGCGTGCTCGCCGCCGTGCAGACGACCTTCGTGGTCGACTACGCGGCGCTCCTGCCGGAAGGGATGCGGGGCGACAACGTCGGCGTCGAGCCGACCGACAGCGGTGTCATCGTCATGGATTACGCCAGCGTCGACGACCAAGGCAACCCGGCGATCATCGAGGAGCTCACGTGGGCCGACCTGGGGATCGACGCCCCGGGGGCGTCGTCCGCCGGCGAGCTCTTCCTCGTCGAGGACGGCGGCGGCCTCCACCGCGTCGAGTCGCCGGTCGACTCCGGGCCCGGCATCGCAGGCGTCTACGCCGTCGACGACGGCTTCCTCGTCGTGGAGAACCCAGGCTTCGACGCCGAATTCGCCCGCAGGCTCGAGCTCGGGCAGCCGGATCAGCAGGCACCGGGCGTGACCGTGTGGTCGTCCGCAGACGGGGCCTCGTGGGAGGCGGAGGAGGGCCTGCCCGCCATGGACTGGGTGCAAGCCGCCGGCAGTCATGGCGGAGACACCGTCATCGTCGGCATGAGCGGCGGCAGTCCGATCGTCGCCTGGCAGCAAGGCGGAAGCTGGGAGACGGTCGACCTGCAGGAGACACTGTTCGGCGACCCCAAGCTGGATGACCCGCGCGTGAACCTCGACGCCCCCAACGGCGAGAGTTGGATCTCTTCGGCGGCGATCGGCCCTCTCGGCGTCGCCCTGGCGGTCGGTGGGTTCGACGCAGCCGCCCAACAGGAGCAGATCTTCCTGGTCGTCGGCACGTCGCCGGACGTGTGGACGCTCACACCCGATCTCGTGCCCAGAGGTCAGGGCTTCATCGACGGCCTCGTCGTCGGCGAGACGTCGATCGTCGGCCGCATGGTCCAGTACGGCGCCAACCGGCCTTCCGTCAACCTGCAGATCGTCGGCACGCCGGTCCGCTGAGGCTCGGCATCGCTCAACCCTGCCGCCGGGACTGCCGATCCAGTTGGTGCCGTCCCGACCAGGAGCTCGAATGCGACGGATCGCTCCGTACCTACTCGTGTTGTGCGCCGCCTGCGGCGGGAGCCAAGCCGTGCCGGCCGGCGGGGACGGAGGAGCCGGCCCGGACCAGGGAACGGTCTCGGAGAGGACGACGGTACTCACCCAGCTCGAGGCGAGATGGATGTGCGACGTGACCCGCTTCGCGTACCAGGACCTCGGCGAGCTGCAGGCCGAGCTCGACGCCAGGCTCGGCGGCGCCGGGCTCACCCGAGACGACTACGACGCCTTCAAAGCCGAACTCGCCTCGAACGAGGCGCGGCGCGCCGAGGTCGTCGCCGCCTACGACGGCTTGTGCGGTGACTAGCCCCGATGGGGTCACGCAGCTGACGCTCCAGAAACCCCAGGTCACGGTCGATGCAACGACTATGAAGTATCGGATTGCACTGCTCATTTCGGCCCTGGCGGCCACGACCATCGTGCTGGGCGCCTCCCCGGCGCTCGCCGCGTCCAACTCAGACCCCGAGCTCCTCACGGAGAAGACGGCTGCCGTCATGGCGGGCGACACGGCGTGGGTCGCACTGAACTGGCTGGGCGAAGGCGGAGATGTCACCGACTTTGGCGTGGTTGCCCGCTCGATCCCCAAGGGGTGGCGGGTGGAGTACCCGGAGAACACCGTCGACCACACCTCCCTCTACTGGGACGCCGACCTCGCCAAGGGTGAGATCGACTTCACGGCGTTGCGGATCAGCGTCCCGGCGTCGGAGCGCGACCGGGACGGCACGATCCACCTGCGGGCGCACTGGACCGAGCGGGACGGCAAGGAGCGTCACAAGGAGTACAAGATCGAGGTGCCCGTCGCCCGGCACAGTGGAGCCGATTTCGAGGTGCTCACGGATTCCGTGTCCGTGGCGTCCGGCGAGGCGGCCTGGGTCGACGTGACGTACACGGGCTCGTACCCGGAGCTCGGCGACTTCACGCTCACGGTCTCGGAGGCCCCAGGGCTGACGATCGTGTATCCGGGGTACGGCGACCACACGAGCCTCAACGCCGACACCACGCTCGACCGTGGTGAGACTGACGTCGCCCGCTTCATGATCGACGCCACGGCGGCCGAGCCGGGGACGGTCGAGTTGGAAGTGACGGTGAGGTACACCAAGGGCGGCGACCCGGAGTCGATGACCCACGTCGTGGTCGTCGAGATCACGGGCGGCGCCACCGGCTGATCGCCTCCGACACCAGATCTGACGCGAGGGCTCGCCGCTAAGACGGGTCCTCTCGTCGTTTCGCCCGGTCTGTCTGCTGGCCCCGGCTGGTCAGTGGGAACCTCTCGACGGGTTCGTACCGGGCCGGGGTTGCCCCTCCGAGGATGCTCCTGAACAAGGTCACGCCGTCGACCCCGAGCTTGAGAGGGAAGCCCGGGAAGCTCTCGACGACGCCGGACACGTCTTCGTGGGGGCGGATCCGGCTGAGCGTCAGGTGAGGGTGGAACGGGCGCTCCTCCGGCCCGAACCCGGCGCCCACGGTGGCGGCCTCGACCGCGGCTGCCAGGTCGACGAGCCGGCCGGCCCCGGCCTCGATCCCGAGCCACAGCACGGTCGCATTCGACGGCCTCGGGAATGCGCCGAGACCGCCGAAGCCGATTCGAAACGGTCCGCTCAGCTCGGCGGTGTCGACCTCGTGGAGGAGCCGGTCGAGCTGTTCGGGAAAGGCGTATCCGATGAATCGCAGTGTGATGTGCCAGTTGGCGGCGGGGACCGGCCTGCCCGGCAGCACCCCCGACCCGGTCGCCGCGTCGAGATGGGCGGCGAGGCCGTGCCTCACCTCGTCGTCGAGCTCGACGGCGAGGAACAGTCGCTGCTTCACCGGCGCACCCAGATGTTCTCCCGATCGTCCCGCCACCATGCACCCTGAACGGCGAGCCGGGCGAGGTGGAGCGCAGCCGTCGTCGTGTACGTCCGCACCCGTTCCCGGTCCCCCGGCATCCGCAGGGTCCTGGCGGCCGCTCCGTCGGGTGTGCGGACCGCGACGATCATGGTGCCGACC